>CAZZCF010000139.1:0-11400 GCA_964652955.1 uncultured Leptospirales bacterium | reverse complement strand
TTGGAGATTGTGGTGGTGAAAGATGCAGAGAGTCTCAATTTGCTGAAAAATATATTGACAAAACAGATTAGTATTTGTGTTTCTTATTAACACGATCGATATGCCCTTTGAAGGCCTCTTTGCACCGAAGGTTCAGAGAATTAAATTAATGGTACGGCAATAATGGATTATTCAAAAACGGTTAATCTTCCGAAAACCGATTTCCCGATGAAGGCGGAGCTCGCAAAGCGTGAACCCGAAATCTTGAAGCAGTGGGAGAGGGAACAGATATATAAGAAAATTCTGGAGTCGCGTAAGGATGCACCGCTGTATATCCTGCACGACGGCCCCCCCTATGCGAATGGAAACATCCATACAGGGCATGCGCTGAATAAGATCCTGAAGGATATGATCGTCAAGCATAAGACCATGATGGGATTCAAATCTCCCTATGTTCCCGGATGGGATTGCCATGGTCTCCCCATTGAACTGCAGGTAACGCGAGCGCTTGGCGATGAGGCCACTCGCATGCCGAAGATACAGATTCGCAAACGATGCCGCGAGTATGCGGAAAAATATATTAAGATTCAAATGGCGGAGTTTAAGCGATTGGGAGTTTTTGGTGATTTTGAGAATCCCTACCTTACGATGTCTGCCGACTATGAAGCAAAGATTGTTGAGATATTTGGCAGGATCTTCGAGAAGGGATTTATTTACAAGAGCAAGAAGCCGATATACTGGTGCCCCACCTGCATGACCGCTCTTGCAGAGGCTGAGGTCGAATATGGCGATCACCGATCACCCTCTATTTATGTCAAATTTAAGGTTGCGCCCGAATCGGTTACTGTTGCGGGTGTCGATCCGGAGAGGCTGTATGTTGTTATCTGGACGACGACGCCATGGACGCTTCCTGCAAATCTTGCGGTTTGTTTTCATCCTTCATTTCCCTATTCGGCATATAAATCCGGTGATGACTATTATATTGTCGCTGATGGGCTTGCTGAACAGATAAGTCACATAACCGGTTCCTCTTTCGAGAAATCGGTGCCCGTTACGCGAGAACAGCTTGAAAAGCTGATTGTATTCCATCCCTTCATTGAACGGGAATCGAAGGTTATCTTCGCTGATTTTGTGACGCTCGAACAGGGTACGGGTGTGGTGCATATTGCTCCCGGTCACGGTTTGGAGGATTATCTCATCGGCCTCGAGTACGGCATTGATGCCTATTCGCCGGTTGACGATGAGGGGAGATTCACCGATGAATTCGAAATGATGAAAGGGGTAAACGTCTTCGACAGCAATCAGAAGCTGATCGATCTGATGAGAACGAACAACACCCTTTTGCATGTCAGTGAAATAGTTCATTCGTACCCGCACTGCTGGCGCTGTAAAAACCCGCTTATTTTTCGGGCGACCGAGCAGTGGTTCTTTAAAATTGATCATAATGATATGAGAAAGAAGGCACTGCAGGCTACCGATGAAACGCAGTGGATACCATCGTGGGGGAAGGTGCGGTTCAGAGGTATGGTTGAGACACGGCCGGACTGGTGTCTTTCGCGGCAGCGATCCTGGGGGGTCCCCATTCCTTCAATAAGATGCAGCAAGTGCGGGAAAAATGTGATGACGGGCGAGACCATACTCCATTTTGCCCGGATCTCATTGGAGAAGTCCATTGATTCGTGGTATACTGAAGAAATTGCCGATCTCTACCCTGATCTGCCCCCCTGCGAGTGTGGAAGCGATGAATTTGAAAAAGAGTATGATATTCTCGATGTCTGGTTTGATTCCGGCGTTTCACACTTCGCTGTCCTTGATAAATGGGATGAACTCCGGTGGCCATCTGATCTCTATCTCGAGGGAAGTGATCAGCACCGCGGATGGTTTCAGTCATCTCTCTGGCCTGCACTGGCGCTTCGGGATCACGCTCCCTATCACAGCGTTTTAACGCATGGCTTTATCCTTGATGAGAACGGCAAGGCGATGAGTAAATCGGCAGGGAATGTCATTCATCCTGAAGAGATTATCAACAAGTATGGATCTGATGTTCTGAGGCTCTGGGTCGCATCAGAGGATTATCGAAACGATGTGAGAATCGGATATGAAATGATGAAGCAGGTGGCTGATTCCTATCGGAGGATTCGAAACACCCTGAGGTTTATCATCGGTAATCTCGCAGATTTCTCATCGGAACATGCGCTTTCCTATGAAGAGCTTTCAGCTATTGACAGGTGGATTCTGCACCGACTGTATCAGCTGTCAGTGGCGGTTATCGAGTGCTATGAGAAATTTGAATTTCATCTCGTTTATCGAAAAATCCTGAATTTCTGTGCAGTTGAACTATCATCGATTTACTTCGATATTTCAAAAGATATTCTCTATATCGAAAAGCGGGACTCCTTGAAACGGCGGGCAAATCAGACCGTTTTGAGTGAAATTTTAAACACGCTCGTCAGATTGATTGCCCCCATTCTGGCATTCACTGCGGATGAGGTTTGGCAGTTTTATTTTCATGAGGGTACGGTTCATACTGAACAGTATTATACGATGGATGAGAAGTTCAACAATCCTGAGATTGAGAATAAGATGCTCCGTTTGGTAGAGATAAAACAGGATGTTCTCAAAGCACTGGAAGAGAAGCGCAAAGAAAAGTATATTGGAAATTCACTTGAGGCCGAAGTGCGGATTTATGTGAAAAGTGAGAGCACGAGAAAGCTGCTGGCTGAGATGGATGAGCGAAACAGGTTCTTCCAGGTTTCTCGGTTTGAGATAATCGATACTATCTCTGATGAGCTGGATGAATACGATCATTCGTACCTCTCGGTGAAGAAGTCAGAAGGTGTCAAATGTGAACGGTGCTGGAATTATTTTGATTCAGCCGATATCGGAACGGAGCCTGAATACCCGGGCATATGCAAAAGATGTTCAGCCATTGTTAAGCAGCTACAACAAACCTGATCGAGGAGCATGCATGAGAAAGCATATCTATGCGGGAATCCTATTTGCCATTACCCTGGTACTGGATGTGGTTACCAAGTCGCTCGTTGTATCACATCTAAGCCTCCATGAGCGGATAGATGTTCTGGGAACGTTTGTACAGTTCACCCTCGTGTACAATGAGGGGGGGCTTTTCGGAATTCTACAGGGATACCAGACACTTTTTTTTGTTATATCGCTCATTGTGCTGGGGTTGTTGGTTGTGCTATACGTATCGGAGCGTGACAGGACGCCACTCTTCCATTACGCCATGGCGCTTATCGGATCCGGTGCAATCGGGAACATACTCGATCGATTCATGAGTATGTTGAATCTCTCTAACCGTCCGGGGGTGGTGGATTTCGTTTATATCGGTGATGATGCCTTCTTCAGATGGCCTGCCTTTAATGTTGCCGATGCGGTTATCGTAATCGGTGCTCTCCTCCTGATAATCGTATTCTATCAGGAGGAGAAGAAGAGAACGAAGGATTCGGAGTAAGATGCAGCAGAAGGAGCATGCTCGCGTTCTTCATTGATCGGTTCCTTCAGCGACGAAGGACTCCACCTTCTGCTTCATGAGGATTGAGACATTCTCTACCGCCTCGGAATTCTCCGCCATATTCTCCGCACCGCTGGCATTGGATTGAATCAGCTCGTTGATGTTGAAGACCGATTTTGATATCTCATCGATGACGGTTTTCAGCTCGTCAGTGGCCGTTTTAATCTCGTCGGAACGCACTTTCACATCACCGGTACTCCGGTTCACCTCCTCATTTTTTCCGAGCTGCTGCTGCATGTTTGATGATATCTCATTCATCATATCCTGTATAGTGTTGACTCCCTCGATTATCGTCTGTATGGATTCAACTGTTTTCCTGACATTCGACATGCCGGTATTGCTCTCGTCATTGTTGACCTTGATGAGGCTGTCAATCTCCTTGATGCTCGCCGCCGTCTGATCGGCGAGCTTCGATATCTCATCGGCCACGACGGCAAAGCCCCGCCCCGCATCGCCGGCACGGGCAGCTTCGATGGCCGCATTCAGCGAGAGAAGATTTATCTGATCGGAGATGTCATTGATGATTCCGACAATAGTGGTCATCTCGTTGGAGCTTTCAATGATTTTTGACATGCTGCTGTTCATGTTGTTCAGAGATTCCTCTCCGTCTTTTATTCTCACCGAAATGCCCTCCGTCGTCTTCATGGCCTCCCGTATGCCGGTTCCCATTCCCTCGATGATTTCCGAGAGATCCTCCATGGTGGCTATGGCCTGATTGATGCTGTTGAACTGTTCGCCGACATTCTTGGAGACGTTTTCGACAACGCCGGACACCTCTTCCACCGTGGAGGTGACCTCCTCGACAAAGGCGGCCTGGTTCTGCGCATTTTCGGAGAACTGCCGTGAGGTGTTTGCCATGATATCCGATGATGACGATAGCTTCCCTATGAGCTCAGTGATCTCATTCAGGAGATTAGAGGTGTTGAGATAGAGGGTATTTGTCTTATCGGATTCCTCTTGTGTTTTTACGATTGCCTTGTTGAGCGTGTTCTCAAGGAGAATGGCGATAATGTAGGTCAGGAAGAGCGAAGCGACGGCTCCTCGTATCGATTCGTTTAAAAAAGCGAGATCCACTCCTGCTTTCTTCATCATGAAGAAATAGATTAATTCGACGCCGAGAAACAGAACCGCAAAGAAGGTGGCAATTCTCCTGTTCGAGAAGAAGATCGCAAGTACAATGAAGCCTGGCAAATAAGCGGTGGTTGCGTAGAATGCTCTTCCCTCCTTTGAGGTTAGTACACTGTAAACCAAGCCGGCGCCCACGATCAAGAGGAGAAGAAAGGCGGCAATGTTGTATCTTTTCATCGGTATCAGGAAGAGAGAAGCCGTTGCGATAACTATCATGGGAACCATTGCGATGAGGGACGTGAACGGATCGTCTGTTGTGGGGAGTGTCACGAGGAGCAGTATCGTCACAACGACGGCAAGAACAGCACAGAAGATAAAGAGATACTGTGCCTTGCTCTGGAGTATGCTGTCATCATCCGCATATCGTGCAGTTACAAATCTAATGTCCATGTCAGGCCCTCTGTTGATGAATTAAAATAATACAGGAATGTTATTTTGATATATAGCGAAAGTCAATCAAATATTATATAACAATAATAAAAAGTTTAATGAGTATTCATTCTGTTTAGTGTTCCCTGAAAGACATGCTTGTCTCTCCTTTTGTTGTGATGACATTGCGGGGGCATATCGGAATGCCGATGCGCAGGATGGTAGAGATTCTCGGTAATGGTCGCAGCAACACTGAGCAGGCGTTCAGAATGAGTTATGCTTTTCTTCTGTGTGTTATCTCAGCGGCCGGCAAAGGGGATTGAGCACGTTGCACGTAACCGGTTTATTGTTGGAACGAGTCTAATAGGTGTCGATTATCGTAATCGTGCCTTCTGCAATCATATTCTCATCTTTATCTGATATTAAAACGCGGTACCTCCCCTCGTTGTAGAACGACATGGTGAAGCGCGCATGCTGCTCTTCGGGTTTTACCGTGACAGAGAATGAGGAGGCGGGTTCCTCTTTGAATTTTTTTATTTCGTGAACGGCGACGTTCAGTGAATCCGTTTCGAAGGGCTTAGCCGCCTCCACAACGGCGGTAAGATCACCTGTCGTAAATTTCGTTCCACATTTCATTTTTTCCCCTGCAGGTGAAATACCCTCACAGAATGAGATATGCTCCTCCTTCTTGCAGCTGACGAGGGGCATAAGTATAATCAGTATGGAAATAATCGCTCTTTTCATGGTATCTTTCCCCGTGCCTTTTTTTTATTCTCGAATATGATGAGCAATGAAATGATGTCTTCACGGTATAAACGTATCTCTGAAATTCTTATCGATCCGGATGCCCGTAATTATGTTTGATGATATCGTGAATATGTATAGCACCGACAATTTTTTTTCTTCGAGAGAGGACCGGCAGTACGGTAATCCTGTTCTTCTCCATCAGGAGCAACGATTCTCTCGCAAGGGAGTCATCGTAGATCCACTTTGGTTCGTCGTTCATCACATCGCCTGCCCTCTTCTGCATAAGCCCGGAATCCCCTTCAATAATGCGCTTCATGTCTCCATCGGTTATAATGCCTCTGAGATGCCCCTTTGATCCGCTCACAAAAACAGCACCGACATTGGTCCCCACCATTATCTTAATGACATCCTGCATGGAAGTGCTTCGCTGTACGATGGGGAGATTCTCTTTCGTCATAAGGTCGGACACTCTTAGGAGAATCTGTCCAAGCCGTCCCCGGGGATGATAGAGGTAGAAATCCTCTTCACTGAACCGTTTCGCTCGTATCAGTGCTGCCGCAATGGCATCACCGAGGGCAAGAACAGTCGTAGTGCTCGCCATCGGTGCAAGATTCAGCGGGCATCCTTCACGTTTCACGGTGTACAGGAGAACCACGTCTGCCTCTTGGGCGAGGGTGGATTGAGACTGTGATGTGATGGCAATGATTCTATTCTTCAGAATTTTAAGATGGGGTATCAGCTCGATAATCTCCCTCGTCTCTCCCGAATTCGAGACGGCTATGATGATGTCGTTTTTCGCTATCAATCCGAGATCTCCGTGCAGTGCTTCTGAGGGATGCAAAAACATTGATTGCGTACCGGTTGAGGTGAGCGTTGCTGCCATCTTCTTGCATATTATTCCGGATTTTCCCATTCCGGTGATAATAACTCTTCCCCTGCACTTGAGCAGCAGCTCAACCGCTCGCACAAACCGTTCGTCGAGCATACTGGAAAGGTGAGAGAGGGAATTGCTCTCGACGGTTAAGACCCTTCTGCCTATCTCAAGGAGTTCGTTCTTGTCTGATTTCATAGGAGATTGCCCTGTACGTCATCGTCAATTTCGCCGGTTTCAGGATCAATGGTTACGTTTTTTTTGCGTATCTTCTTGTCATCACCCTTCTGCAGAATCTCTATCTTCTTTTCCGCCTCTTCGAGCTTGTCATGGCAGAAGCGCGAGAGCTGAATTCCTCGTTCGAACGCAGCGATGGATTCATCGAGGCCCAGGTCTCCCCCTTCGAGCTTCTGCGCAATGTCCTCGAGCTCTTTAAGAGCTTCTTCGAATGATACCTCATTGTTTGCTTTTTTCTTTTTTTCCATGAAAGACCTCTCTCTGTTTTGCAGTGACGGTGCAGTTTAAGGAGCCATCGTACAACATGAGGTTCAGCTCGTTGCCAACAGCAATTGCGCTGACACTGCGTATGAGCTTTCCCTGATAATCTCGTGCGACAGCATAACCTCTCTTCAGGACTGCACGGGGAGAAAGACTGTCGAGTTTTTTGAGAACGCTGTCGTGCCGGTGTTTCAGTTCGTTGATGACGGACTTGATCAAACGGTTCAGATCGGGAAGCATTAAAATTTGATTCCTTCTGTTTGCAATACGGTCCTTCATTGACAGGATCATCCGGTTTTCTATGTCGTTCAGGAGGAGTTCCCTGTTGTAAACGATTTCACGGGGGTTCTTGAAAGCGCGTCGATTCATTAACCCGTCCCTTCTCGCCTGAGCCTCTCTGAGCAGGGAGAGGAGCGCCACATAGGATCGCGCTCTCAGATGATCAATATACTCTTGAATATCCAGTTTTAACGGTATTACCATTTCGGCTGCAGCTGATGGTGTCGGTGCAGCGAGATCGGCTGCATCATCACACAGGGGATGATCGATCTGATGGCCAACGGCAGAGACAATGGGTACCCGGGAGTGATAAAAGGCCCGGATAACGATCTCCTCGTTGAACGGCATAAGGTCTTCGAAGGAACCACCCCCCCTCCCGGCGATAATGACATCCACTTCCCATTTCGGATTATTCAGCTCTTCAATGCCCGTGACGATTGAGCGAGCAGCGTCAGCACCCTGTACCTGAACCGGTGCGAGAAGCAGCTCAATATTCGGGAACCGCCTCGTTGCAATCTTTATGATATCCCGCAGAGCCGCTCCGGTTGGCGAGGTAACAATTCCGATCCGTCGGGGGAGAAATGGCATCTTTTTTTTGTGCTCGGTATCAAATATCCCTTCTGCGAGAAGCTTCTGTTTCAACTGCTCAATTTTCTTCTGAAGTTCGCCTATTCCTTCAAGTCTGGCCTGCGTTATGATGAGTTGATAGTTACCGCGACGCTCAAATACGTTTATACTGCCAAACGCAAAAATACTCATCCCCTCTTCGATTTTAAATGAGAGATTCCTGTTGGCATATCTGAAGAATACCGCTGCGATAACTGCATTTTCATCTTTCAGGGTGAGATAGATGTGACCTGATGAATGGTAGGTTACATTTGTTGCTTCTCCCTTTATCCATATATTATTGAACTCGGGATTTCCTTCGAGATCATCCTTGATTGATCGGGTCAGCTCACTGACAGTGTAAAACTTTACCTCCATGGGGCATTATCTTCCTGAGATTTATTTTTAAATCAACAGAAATTTGTGAATGTTTCCCCAAATTGTTATGGATTTTCAGTTTGGTCGTTCTTAATCCTTTTCCACGACTGTTGTATTAGTACTGATTGCTTATGTTCTGCACCCTGTTTCTCTCGATATCTGTACACCGGATAAACGATTTTTGACCGCGTCATGATGGAGCGCCGGTGATTGCGCATGTCACTCGAATCATTGCGGTTGTTCATTGGACTCGTATCGGGCAAAAGGGTTGTTTATGCCGAATTGATGGTAACGACGCATTCGATAAGAGCAGAAAACAGGACGACTGATGTGTATAGTGACTGATGAATGAGCCGGTGATGCCTGTTTATAATGTGCTCCTCAGCTCACGCGTCGGGGATCTCCTTAATGCTGTCCTTGCTCACTCCGGTAGACGACTTTTCCGTTACAGATGGTGAATTCGACTGATCCGTACAGTTTCCTTCCGATGAAGGGTGTATTCTTACACTTTGATATAAGGAACGTATCATCGATGGTCACCGTCTTATCGGGATTGATAACAGTGATATCTGCAACGCTGCCGGTTTTCAGCTCGCCCCGCTCGAGGTTGAGAATACGTGAAGGATTGCAGGTCAATTTTGCAAAGGCTTCTCTGAAAGAGAAATTGTTCTCTTTCACGAGTATTGTTATGACGAGCGGTACTGCGGTCTCCAATCCGATGATCCCGAAGGGGGAATATTCTATTTCCTGTTTCTTTTCGTTTTCCAGATGTGGGGCGTGGTCGGTTGCAATAACATCGATGATTCCATTTCGCAGGCCTTCAATTATCGCTCGCCGATCGTGTTCGGTTCTGAGGGGGGGATACATCTTCGCCAGTGAGAGCTGTTCGGCGACGCTCTCGTCGGTAAGTGAAAAGTAGTGTGGAGCAGTTTCACAGCTTACATTTATCCCTTCATCCTTTGCACGACGAATAATGTCAAGGGAACCCCCGGATGATACATGTGCGACGTGCAGTTTGCCCCTGGTAAGCCGAGTGAGGATAACGTCTCGAGCAATCATCACCTCCTCTGCCTCTCTCGGAATCCCTTTGAGACCGAGGAAGGTCGAAGTGGCTCCCTCGTTCATGACACCGTTATCTGAGAGGTCAAGATCCTCGGAATGTGTGATGATGGGAAGATCAAACATCCGGACATACTCCAGTGCTCGTCGCATGAGAATAGACCTCATAATCGGTCTTCCATCATCAGAGAAACCGACAGCACCGCCCTGAACGAGCTCACCCATTTCACTTATCTCTTCCCCGCGTGATCCCTTCGTAATTGTTGCAATGGGGAAAACATTGATAGGGCCCTTTTCCGCCTCAAGTTTGATAAATCGGACGAGCGCTTGATTGTCAATAACGGGAGTGGTATTGGGCATCGTGCAAACCGAGGTGAATCCGCTCTTTGCAGCGACGATTGAGCCGCCAATGATGGTTTCGATATCTTCACGACCCGGTTCTCTGAAGTGAACGTGCATATCGATAAGTCCGGGAAGGACGAGGCAATCTGTCGCATCGAGTATTTCATGTGCATCCTTATCGGGAATACCCGCTTTGATCTTCTCGATACGATCATCAACAATTAACACATCAGCATGCTCATCGGTCCCCGACAACGGGTCGATGATTCTTCCATTTTTAATTATTATTTTCATCGATATACTCTGTTCGCGAGAAATTTACTTTCTGCACAGGTACGGTGATCGAGGCTCACTTGTCATCTATTCCTTCCAGAGGAGCAGCCCCGCTGAGAAGGTAGAAAATGGACATCCGAATGGCCACACCGTTGGTTACCTGTTCATTGATAATAGCGTTAGGACTGTTCGCCACGGCATCATCTATCTCGACACCGCGGTTGATGGGGCCGGGGTGCATGACGATTATATCATCTCTGCACTTTTTCAAACGTTCAGTCGTGAGAGCAAACAATCGATGGTACTCTCTGATAGAAGGGAAGTGTGAGCCCTGCTGTCGCTCCTGCTGTATTCGAAGCATATTTATAACATCCAGGGTGGGGAGTATAGTATCGAGATTGTAGGTAATGTTAACGTCATACAGACTGAATTCGTCCGGTACCAGCGTCGGTGGTCCGCACAGGGTCACCTGTGCGCCGAGACGCTTGAATACCTCAATATCGGAACGGGCGACCCGCGAGTGTTTTATGTCGCCAACGATGCCGATGTGTAGTCCTTTAAGGGTTCCCCTTTTTTCAAGGATTGAGTAGGCGTCAAGCAGCGCCTGTGTGGGGTGAGCATGAAAACCGTCGCCGCCATTGATAACGGAGGATCGGGTGTTTTTTGATAAAAAATGCGGTGCCAATGACACCGCATGTCGCATAACAATATAATCGGCCTTCATGGCCTCCAGGGTATGAACCGAATCGATGAGTGATTCTCCTTTTACGACGCTTGAGGTGGAAACGGAGAGATTGATCAGGTCTGCTGAAAGGCGCTTTGCTGCAAGTTCGAAACTCAGTTTTGTTCTCGTTGATGGTTCATAAAAAAGGCAGCACACCGTTTTCCCTCTCAGGACGGGAACGGTCTTAACAGAACGGGTGAAAAGATCTTTGAAGTACCGAGCGGAGTCACAGATGAGAGTAATTTCTTCTGTGGTGAGCGATTGAATGTCCAGGAGGTCTTTTCTTTTAAGTCCACTCATCCTGAAAGGCTATTAGAGGTTAAGTTCAGTATTATGTCAACTGAATTATTTCGAAGATGCAGAAAAATTGGCTAATCGCTACAAGGGAATAGAGATAAGAGGTCTTCGCCTTGAGATGCAGATTAAATGATAGATGCATAATAGAAAAACCGAGAGAGGAGTATTGTCTCATTTTTCTCAAAGAACGATTTCTATGATGCCTGTTAAATAATAAATCTCTGTTGACACATGGATTTATTTATGGGCACCTCTAAAAACCGGTATTTACATTGATCCCCTAATTATAAATACTGGTTTTATCAGACACTAAGCCCA
>CAZZCF010000138.1:0-11859 GCA_964652955.1 uncultured Leptospirales bacterium | reverse complement strand
TTTCGAAGTTGCTAAAAATTTGATATTGTTTATAGACGATTAGAAGCAATTATACCAAAATATGGAACTCGAAAATATTACATTTTTCAAAAAACTGAGTTTTTCAGTAAGACCAGGATGTGGGTTACAATCTCTATTCATTGGACGGTCAAGCTCATAAGCAGAGATTCCACGCTTCACCCGGAATGGCATAGTGTAATAAATAAATACTTTTAGTATATTTCGTATCATCCGAGCTATCCCCATCGCTGGTTTGTGCAAATAAACGCTGTAGCTCATTTATCTCCATTAAGAAAATAGACTTGTAATTTGGCAAATATATAAAAGAATTCAACAAACAGTCTAATAAAACTTCGAAGTTACCATAGAGTATCATTTCTTTCGTTTGGAGGGCGCCATGAGGATTCTGAAAATCGGAGGGCTCATTGTTGTGCTCCTCGTTGTCGTTATCGTTCTCACCGCGTGGATTTACCTGAAATCACTCCTGCCTGATGTCGAAGGGGAGCTGCTTATTCCCGGATTGCAGAATGAGGTTCTCGTTATACGGGATACATTCGGCGTTCCGCATATCTATGCGGATAACAATCACGATCTCTATTTTGCCCTGGGATACGTACAGGCGCAGGATCGGATCTTCCAGATGGACTTCTATCGCCGTGCGGCAACCGGTACGCTCTCCGAAGCGCTGGGGAAAGATCTGATCGATGCTGATCGCTATCTGAGAACGATGGGTTTTACCCGAAGCGCCGCGGAGCAGCTGGAGCACCTCACGCCGGCACTAAGCGAGATGGTGATATCCTTTTCAGAGGGCATTACCTATTTCATCGAGCACGAGTCACTGCCGGTGGAGTTTGCGCTCCTGGGAAGCACGCCGAAGCCGTGGAAGCCTGAAGACTCCCTCGCCATCGGAAATCTCCTGACCTTTCAGCTTGCAAGCTGGGCCTATCAGAATGAGATGCTCAACTATCTCCTTCATCAGAAGCTGGGAGAGAAGGCGAAAGAGCTCCTTCCCGTTCCCCCTCCTGATACCGTTTCTATTATCGGGTGGCATAAGGATGATTCGATGCAGCGAATATCGAGGCAGTCCAGAATGTTTCTTGATACCTATATTAAGCGGGAGTTTGCCAGCAACAACTGGGTGGTGAGCGGCAGGCTGACCGATACGGGGAAGCCGATTCTCTGCGAGGACTCGCATGAAGACGGCCCCGAGCTTCCCACACAGTGGCATATGGTGCACCTTGTCGGTAAAGAGATAAACACCACCGGAGCGATGTTTCCCGGTGCGCCGATCTTCATCTGGGGCCACAATGAGCGGATTGCCTGGGGATTGACCAACTTCAACCTCGACAATCAGGATCTCTATCTCGAGAAAATACATCCCGATAATCCCGACCTGGTCATGCATCGGGGGAGATGGGTTCCCCTGAAGAGGGTCGTGGAGCGAATTCCCTTCAAGGGTGATGTTGGCATTGAGCACAAGGAAATCATTATCAGGATAACCCCGCGCGGGCCTATCATTAACGAGATTGAAACTGATCTCGGCGAGATTCCCATCAGTATCAGGCGCGTCGAGGCCGAGGAGGAATCGGTCGCCATTGCCTTTTACGGCGTCAGCACGGCGAAGAACTGGGATGATTTCAGACGCGCCCTCTCGCATTATAGCGCCGGCCCGCAGCACTTCGTTTATGCGGACAGGGAGGGAAACATCGGTTATATCGGTGCGGGGAGGTGCCCGGTAAGGAGCGGACGGGGTATTCTCCCGCAGCCCGGATGGGACGGAAAGAACGATTGGAAGGGGTATTATCCCTTCGAAAAGATGCCTATGACATATAATCCGGAGAAGGGATATGTTGCCACGGCGAACAACTATCCGGTCAAGGGGAAGTTCCCCATTCCGCTGAGCGAGTACTGGGAGCCGCCCTACCGTGCAATGAGGATTACCGAGATGATACAATCGGGGGAAAAGCTCGGCGTCGCCGATATGAAGGCAATGCATGTCGATGTGAAATCCGCCATGGCAGCGCAGCTTGTGCCGGTTATCCTCAAAATAATCGGTGATCCCTCTCCCGAGCTTATGACCTATTGCGATATACTCTCGAAGTGGGATTATGGAACCGGATCCGATTCGGCAGCGACCTGCCTCTACGAGGTCTTTTACAATCAACTGCTGTACGTTACCTTCTTTGACGAGCTCCCGAAGGAGCTCTTCGAGCGGCTTTTAAAAGATAAGATTGCCGTCACCAATATCATGGTTAAGTTGCTGACAGATAGAAGGGATTCGATTTTCTTTGATGATGTGAATAGCGATAAGCGGGAAACATGTCGAGATGCGGTGGTACGAGCGCTGCGTGAAGCGGTGAGCTATCTGAATAACCGGTTCGGCGACGATACCGAAGACTGGGAATGGGGCGAGCTCCATCAGATCGAGTTCTCACATGTTTTCGGCAGCGAAGCGATGCTCAGGCCGATATTCAGCTACGGCCCCTTTCCCTTCGGCGGTGACGAGCAGACAGTGAACCGGGCGGGATTCAGCAAGCTCAAGCCCTTCAGGGTGAGTATCACTGCTTCTATCCGCTATATCGTGGATTTCTCGGATTTCTCGAAATCGCTCATCGTGCTCAGCTCCGGGCAGTCGGCGAATCTCCTGAGCCCACACCGGACCGATATGTGCGACCTGTTTTTAAAGGGTGACTATATCCCCTGGTATTCCGAACGGAAGGATTTCGAGGAAGAGGGGAAGCTCTTGAAGCTCCTGCCAGCAAAATAAAATTGTAGCGCGCAGGAGCCGGACCACACCGCGGCGCTGATGCTCGTCCCGCCCGGTGGCATTCCTGAGTGCGCTTCTATTCTACCTGGCAGCCCGATATCCCGATAGGGATATCGGGAAGGTGCGGGGGTAGGGAAGTTCTTTCGACTAGCCTATTAAATCGATATTTCCCCAAATTACATCACGTGCTTTTAGTTTAACTTTGATAATTAGAAAAGCATCTTGAGGATTTGATTTAAGGGGACTTCTAAAAATTATCCACTCTGACCGATAACTATCGCTCTTGGAACCATGTTAAATTATTTTTTTTACAATAAAAAGCGAGGCAGGAGGCCGAGCGCATGGCCGAGGACAAACAGGATGTTTTCCGCAGGCCTCATATGAAGTACTGTTTAGCAATATCGGCCCCCCGCAGGGGCGCCCTCTCTTTTGCCATTTCTCTGGGCGATGCAGAGAAATGGCATTTAAAATCAAGTTTGCTAAACTGGAAATTTCCCCTCTTTCTCAAAGCAAGGGAACAGTACAGGAACTTCTAAAACAGAAGATCCCAGCTGAGTTTCCCCTGACGTGGTGTTCCCTGAAAGACAATCTTTCCTGTTCTACTGCCTGACATATCCTGCTGCTTACCGTTAATATACAGTGTACTGAAGATCTCATCTGCCTGAAGTTGCAGGCGGACAGTTTGTATTTCCCCTCCAACCGGTGCATACCATCCGTGATACCCATCAGAGTCTTTTATTATACCTGCCAAGGGAGAGGAGAACTCGAATTGAGAGTGCGTTAGCGCCGGGGTAATGGAGATTCCGTCCGGGGAGAACTTAATACCGACGAGCTTTATCAGGGAATAGAGTGGCCAGGCGTGACAGTTCATATTCATGACCGGAAGATCAGTCATATTCAAATCCAGATGGTTCCCCGGTTGCCGCTTTTCTTCAGGGGAGGTTTTCTCCTTTAAAATGAGCTCTTCGTTGAACATGGTATGCCCCGGAAAAGAGGAAAGAATGGAATTGTAACAATCCGGACCACTCCATATCCCGTACCAGATGTCCGGATAGACCTCAGCATGGCAGGCCAGCGAGTTCTTCTCCCATTCCTCCCAGGCACTCTCCTGCTGCTCTTTGGCCATTGCCCAGATAAGCAGTCCATTCATGGCAGCCCAAACCCCTCCATTGGCAAATACTCCCTCCTTGTTGAAAATTTTTCCCAACGGTTTGTTCAGGAGCATGGCACCGATGGGTGAGGGCTTCCTGAGAAGCCCGTCAATTGCCTTCAAGAGCTCCGTCCGCTGATCCGTATCGGCGATCTCTCCGATTATGGTCCACGGTTGCGGCTCAAGCCAGAGGCGATCTTCTCCAACCCATCCATAGGAATCGGATAACCAGGCCCGTTTGAACCACCTTTCATTCCACTGCTTTTGCACAGCTTCTTTTTGTGCTTTGATGATGGTGTTAACTTCTTCCGCCAGATCCGGCATTTTGGCAAAAGTCAGTGCTCCGATGAACTTTTCCAGCACATATACCGCCATGGATGCATTGAAAATACTTTCTGCGTTCTGTATCACCTGTCGGTGAAATTTGTCCGGCACATGTCCTACCACGATATTGTCATTCCAGTCACCGTTTGATAGACGTAACAGGCCGTGTGGGCCAAAGCCAATGGTGTTCACCAAATAGCGATAGCCGAGGATCAGGCGATCAATAACTGACTGACTGCTCTTCGGAGAATCATAAAGGGGGTAGAAGGGGAGTTCTTCCTGCAAAAAATCCCGATCTTTGGTGCTGAGTATATATTCGCTCACTGCCCACAGCATCCAGAGATGCAGGTCGCTTGGTATAAAAGGAGCCGGCACTGTCATGCCGTTTCCGCAAATCCCATAAGGGAAGGAGCCATCGGAATGCATCTGTTTGAGGATGGAGCGGATCAGTTCTTTGGCCATGGACGGCGAGAGCAGCGTATGCGGGAGAGCAAATTGGCAGAGGTCTCGCAAAGCTGCATTGAACCCGAATGCATATTGATAGATACCGTTCTGCTGCTGAGAATGTTCATCAAAATAGGAGTCATAGGTTAGATTACTGTGCAGGTAGTAATTATGCCAGGTGACCTCTCTCGCCACCCAGTCTTTATCCGGGAAATGGAAGGAGATGCCGTCCCCTTTCCACTGAGACATGCTTTCTTCAAAGAGCATCTCTTTTTTCCCGGAATAATCATCCACAATCTCCTTGAGCGATCGGTTTTGGGGGAGGTAACCAAATGCACAGTACCAGTTTTGACTCTCTCCGCTTCTCAATGAAAAGTGCTGCTCCAGCAGCATACCCCCCTGACCGTGACGGGGAGCCAGAGTATTGTTCAAGGGTTTTAAGACATGCTCGGGCTCGGCTGCGTGACCGCTCCCGAAAAAGGAGACGGGATCGCAGGTAAATGCATGGGGCAGTTGATCCAGTGCTGCCAGAAAGAGAGCCGGTGGTGCCAGATCATCGAACTCAGCTTGTTCATGCATGCTGACAGCACCGCCGGTAAGGTTCCGGAAAACGGTGGCCATCAAAGCTTGCATTAGCATCCAGAGAGCTTTATCGGCAATAGAGCGGCCGAGGAATACCTGTTTGTTCAGGAGTGCTCTTCCGTCGAGCTGCGTCGAAAAAGAGCTTTTGAAGCGCTTGGAAAAATCCCTTCTTCTCGAAGCGGTTTTACCGATACTCTGTTTCATGGCAATGCCGAAAAAATAGGCCTGCATAAATGCCCGGTAAGAAAGCTGATGATGCTGGCAACCCCAGTACTCGATCCATCGCAGTGCCACTTCATTTGGAGTGTTGTTCGTTACGTTCACCTGTGAGATTAAGAGCGGTGCGTCTCCATAGGGAGCAAAAATAATCTGATCGATGTGATATTTGTGGTTTGATACTCTTTTGCGATAGTAGCCAATTCCGAAGGTGCGTTCAAAGTCGGGGTTATTTCCATCGTAGTAGGTGGACAGGAAGCAGTCTGTATCCGCCAGATAGCCTATCCCACCGCCATACTGGCCATCCGGTGGATAGAAATCATTGAGCAATTTCGGGGCGCCTTCATCCTGGCGCAGTTGAACATATCCGTAATTAGAGGCCAATGCGAGAACCCGATCATTTCCGATCTGGTGAAAGTGATCTCTCGGATTTCTCCACAGAGGGTTACATGGTGCCAGGGCCCGGTTATCTGTTGTCTGATCAAGCGTGTATCGGTATGCAGGGAGGCCGTATTCATCTTGTATCCATTCTCCGAATGCGCCTGATCCGTATGTATAGCTGTTCTTACTCATTGATCTCCTCCTCCTCTCATGCCATTGCCTGCAACATTGAGCATGAAAGCTAACTGCATAAATAAAGTATATATATATTACGGGCACCTCTAAAAACCAGTATTTACATTGATCTACAAATTGTAAATAATGGTTTTATCAGGCATTGTGCACACAGCAACACGACGTCGCGCATGCCAGCGTGCACAGGAGGTGCGAAACAACGCTGGCCAAGGGGACATCATATTAATAGTTTTTAGAAGTCCCCTTATTATATTTATGATAATTGTATCGCCTCTGTTAAAAGCTTCATTTCCAGAAATATAGTACACTATCTCGGCACAAGTCAA
This sequence comes from uncultured Leptospirales bacterium, assembly GCA_964652955.1. Taxonomy (GTDB): domain Bacteria; phylum Spirochaetota; class UBA4802; order UBA4802; family JAKQUI01; genus CAZZCF01. The sequence continues at coordinate 5,474 of CAZZCF010000138.1, read as the reverse complement.
GTTCAGTTTTGTTGCTCAGGGAAGGCCGCTGGAGCCGACCTTATACGCAGCCTGTGGTTAAGATTGAGGCTTGCAAAGGAAGGTTCGTAATTCTTGTTGATATATATAAACAAGAATTTATGTTTAGAAATTCCGATTACAGCCGGTCGCGGCGCGTGAGTTATCAAGCTTGTCGCCGTTTGAGGCGTGGCTTTTGGCACTTTTGGCCGTCCAAAAGTGCGAATATTAACCAGTTTGGCAAACTGGAGATTCTGTCTTTATCAGTGTGGTACTTAAAAACTGAATTGGCAATCCGTTTGTCACTATTTAAATCAAAGCGTTACTTTGTTCACGCAATGCGGAATCCGATAAATCCATTCTCGTAATACGGTTCATAGACGTACACGTGGCCCACTTGCAAATTATCACCAGTACTGTTCCAGTCGCCGCCCCGGGTCACGCGTAAAATACCGGTCGTTTCCCAGTCAAAGCACCACTCAGAAACATTCCCGCTCATGTCATACAAATCCATGGTATTGGACTTTTTGCTTTTTACCGCCATCGTTGAGCCGGGATTATTACTAAACCATACCGCATAATCACCAAACACTGTTGAAAGAGACTGACCTCCTAAAATCGATCCGTCATCATGGCACGCTCCTGTGAGATCGCCGCTCGCGTGATCGCCGTACAACAAGGTCGTGCCGTCAATATACCGGGCAGCAAGCTCAGATTCATTGCAGGTGGGCAGTCTGAATCCATTTGTATCGGTCTTTACGTAGGGATCATCCTGCCCGCCGGGATTGGGGTAGGTTATTGACCCGGTATCATCAACGATTCTTATAGGCGTTGTGTATCCACTGTCAGTAAAATACACGCAGCTGTAACTGGTTCCCTTATGCGCATTATACCATTCGGTCAGGGCATTGCACCAGGCCATGGCCGATCGCCAGTTTATTGTGGTCGCCTGGTGTTAAAGAATTTTTGAGAATTCACAACTTTTATAAGGTTCAATAAAAAAGGAGAAATCACCAATTGAAGTGGCCCCTTCAAGCGGTTTTTTTGAAGTAAAATCTCAGCATTATTTCAGGAAAAATTTAATTGCTTTTTGCCCCCAAATGGTTTTTCTTCTTGAAGAGACATGTTAATTATTTGGAGAGATATCATGCATTACCTGGCGTCAAAAAGGGGAGTCGTATTTGTACTGGCAATTGTTTTTATGTTTGTTCTCACATCAGATGCTCTCTACTCACAGGGCTATTCCAAGGTCGGGAAGCCCAAGATACGGGAAAAAGATCCCTGTGACGATTTTGAGATATGGTCATATTTTGATCCTCCGCGGAAGATTTCGCTGGCAGAGTACGATATCGTATTTGATATTATAAACAGAGATATTGGGCAGTTCTATGCCTACAAAAAGGGTGACAATACTGTTGTCATATCCTTTCCGCTGGAGCTATCAGTTATCGGGATATTTGCTTCCAAAGTAGGCTCTCTGACAGGGAGGTGCTTGCAAAAACCGATACAACTGGAGGAGGGAAATTTCAGACTTCCGACATCTATTCCGCCAGGGTATACCACCTGCTCATTGGTATTAAAATTTAAGGAAAAATATTATCTTCTGGGGAACCGTAATTTCAAGTAGATGATGATAGTGTAAGAGGTTCTGCCATTTTGCTTGCTTTCGATATTGATTACGCTAACAGGCTCATATACCACAAAAGTTTCAACTCTCTATAACTACAATCATTCCAGCGGTTTTTCCCTTAGAATATGCCTTTAGTAAGTCCTTCAAAATCGGAAAGTATATCTCGTATATTCGGGAATGTTTAGGAAGTCGTTTAATAAGATATCCTCGATATTTTACTTGATTTTATCAGCATTTCTGATTTGAGTGTGTCACACATTTGTATCTCATTCTGTGATTACACCGATTGACAGGTCTAAATTTTGTTACGGTACGTGTGCATATGTTATACTCTAAAATTTAAGATTGATGGAGCGCGCAATGAAAAAGTTCATAATTGCAACGGCTGTTCTTTCATTTATTTCTGTTTTCGGTATTTCATGCAAGCCCCAGAAGGCTGCAGAAATAACGCTCAGCTACAGTATTTTCTTCCCTCCGGCACATGAACAGTGTAAGACCGCTGTGCAATGGGCTAAGCAGATAGAAGAAAAGACCGACGGTAGGGTAAAAATTAACCTTTACCCTGGTGGAACCCTTGTGAAAGCCAATGAAACATACGACGGTGTTATAAAGGGGATAGCCGATATCGGAATGTCCTGTTTTGCCTATACCAGGGGCCGTTTCCCGGTAATGGAGGCCGTGGATCTTCCCATGGGGTATCCGAACGGCACGGTTGCGACCAATGTGGCCCATCAGTATTTTAAGAGAATGAATCCGGATGAACTGAAAGGGGTGAAAGTTCTTTACATCCACGCACATGGCCCGGGACTTCTGCATGCGAAGAAGCCGGTGAAAGCTCTCGCAGATCTGAAGGGATTGAAAATACGCTCAACCGGCCTGAGCTCTAAGGTGGTAAAAGCGCTCGACGGGGTCCCCGTTGCCATGTCGCAGGGGGAAACCTATGAAGCCCTTCAGAAGGGTGTTGTTGAGGGGACCTTTGCTCCCATTGAAACGCTCAAGGGATGGAAACAGGCCGAAGTAATAAAATACACCACCGACTGTCGTGATATTGGGTACACGACGGCAATGTTTGTGGTGATGAACCTCGAAAAGTGGGAAGCCATGCCCGATGATATCAAAAAGATCTTCTCGGAAACCAGTGAAAAATGGGTTGATATGCATGCGAAGACCTGGGACATGGTCGACCGTGAAGGTCGAGAATATTCCCTTGAACGGGGGAACAGCATCATCGAGCTTTCTCCGGAAGAAAATGGTAAATGGGTTCAAAGCGTTCAACCTGTAATCAGGGACTATATTAAAAGTGTCAGTGCAAAGGGCATCAATGGTGAAGAAGCGATTGCTATTCTCAAAGAGCTCATCGCTCAGTTTAGCAGTGAGGGGAAATAGTTTACCGGATAGAAGCACAATCCTACGGAATGAAAGGGTTCAGGAATCTCTATGCACCGTTTGGAAAAAACATTAAGAGGTGTGGCGCAAAAATCCAATGTTATATCCATGGTAGCGGTGATAGCCATAATGACACTGACTGTTCTTGATGTCATCCTTCGGTTTTTCCGCTACCCGATACCCGGGGTTTACGATATGGTCGGGCTTCTCGGCGCCGTAATAATATCCTTCTCATTGGCATATACCTCCGTTGAAAAGGGGCATATTGCGGTGGATCTTGTAATCCAGAAATTACCGGAAAGATCACAGGCAGTCATTGACGTGATCACCCATTTTTTCAGCATACTTTTCTTCCTGACGGCGGCATGGCAGTGCATATGCTATGGTATGGATATCATGAGCAGTGGTGAGGTTTCCATGACAATACGGGTGCCCATCTATCCGTTCGTCTTCGGAACTGCCGTTGGATGTTTGCTCCTGACACTGATACTGACCGTGGAATTTATCAAATCGCTGAAAAGAGCAGGTAAGTGATGAACCCGACACATATCGGTGTCATCGGGCTTGTCCTTCTCTTTGTGCTCATCTTCAGCCGAATGCCGGTTGGGTTTCTCATGGGCATTCTTGGATTCGCAGGGTTTGCACTGATCGTAAACCCGGATGCCGCCTTTAACCTGATTGCGAAGGATCTCTTTTCGGTTTTCGGATCGTATAATCTAACCGTCATTCCGCTTTTCATCTTTATGGGACAGGTTGCCTTCCATTCGGGCATCAGCCGCAGGCTTTTCGACATGGCCTATACCTGGATTGGCAGCCTCCCGGGAGGGCTGGCCATAGCGACCATCGGCGCCTGCGCCGGCTTTTCTGCAATCTGCGGCTCAACCAATGCCACTGCAGCCACAATGGCAGCAGTAACGCTGCCCGAGATGAAGCGGTTCAACTATAAGGCCAGCCTCGCAACCGGAGTTGTCGCCGCAGGTGGAAGCTTGGGAATTCTCATCCCTCCCAGCGTTATTCTCATCATTTACGGGATTTTAACCGAGCAGTCGATCGGTACGCTCTTTATTGCCGGAATAATCCCGGGAATACTGCTGACGGTCTTCTTTGTCGCGGCGGTTCTCATCTGGACTTCCATAAAACCCGATCTCGGTCCGCCCGGGCCAAAGACTACCATCAAAGAAAAGATAAGGGCTCTGGGCGGTGTTGTCGAAACGCTGATCCTCTTCGTCATGGTCATGAGCGGCCTCTTTGCCGGAATATTTACACCGACAGAAGCTGGGGCGGTCGGTGCAGCCGGGACAATAGTGCTGGCAGTGTTAAGGCGTACACTCAGCTGGGATGGATTCATGGCGTCATTGAAAGACACGACCAGGATCTCCTGTATGATACTGGTAATCGTTGCCGGCGCCACCATTTTCGGTCATTTTCTCGCTGTTTCAAGAATCCCTTTTGACATCGCCAACTGGATCGCCGGTTTCGAGCTGCCGAGCTTTCTGGTTATGATGCTCATTATTTTTGTATACGTCATCGGCGGCTGCTTCATCGATACGCTGGCTCTCATTATGCTGACCATTCCGATCTTCTATCCGGTCGTAATGCAAATGGGCTTTGATCCGATCTGGTTTGGAATCATAATCGTCCTGGTGACACAGATAGGGGTCATCACGCCGCCGGTGGGAATCAACGTCTATGTGGTAAGCGGCGTTGCACGGGATGTGCCGCTCGAAGTTATTTTCCGCGGAGTTATACCGATGTTATTGGCCCTCATCTTGGAGACCCTGATACTGATTCCGTTTCCTGAGATAGTGAACTTTCTGCCTTCACTGCTGAGTCGTTAGTACTTCATGTAATGGAACGGCTCAATAGCATTGAGGGCATCTTCGTCGAGGGTCTTGTATCCATTTTTCGCGAGAAGTTTCTGCGCGCCTTTTCTGTTATCGACATCCACAACAAATACGGCCTTCTGGTGGCTCTCCAACACAAATCCATACGCATTGTCGATATTGATCTGTTCCTTTGCCAGTATTTGCACCAGGCCGTCAAGCCCGCCTGGTCTGTCATCAATGAGGATTGCCAGTACCGCTTTGAGTTCAGCCTGCAATCCCTCACGGCTCAGAAGTTTATGAGCCCGTTCGGGCTCATTTACAATAATATGAAAGAATCCATGATCGCCGAATGAAGTTATCGTAATGGCTCTTATGTTGATCTTCTCTTTCGCCAGTATCGACGTAAGCCGGGCGAGCACTCCCGGTTTGTTCTCTGCAGGAATCGTCAGTTGATATGCCAGCATAGTAGACACCTCGCATTAAGGAAATCATATTAAAATCAAAATCTTGTAATATAATTGTATCAAAGAGGATGAGCTGATGTCAATCCTTGATGAAAATTTTTGCTTAAAGTTTCCCCTCTGTTTTTTCACAGAAGGTGTAGATTCGGTGGTATTCCCCAGTATATCTGCCAA
>CAZZCF010000137.1:0-11882 GCA_964652955.1 uncultured Leptospirales bacterium | reverse complement strand
GCCGAGGTTTATGGTTACGGTGGCGGTGCCGCCGGTGTGGGAGCAGGTCAAAAGACCGGCAAGAAGAACCGGTATAATTATCATAACAAATATGATAAAATACTTTCTTTTCATTTGCACGCTCCAGGGAAGAATAATATTAACCTACGGTTATAAACCTGTCTCAAAATATGCTTTCTGGAAATAAAAGTCAAGAACATTCGAGTTTTCCATGTAAATCTCCGAAAAGCAGAACCCGTATAGCAAAAGGAGATATAATATATTTTTTATTTATATATCTCAATTCAAATAATTTATGAGGCCGGCGGCGATTGATGAAAATGCAGCCAGCTCGCAATATTGAAATTACCCGCAATGCTGCAATACGTAAAAAAAATTTGTTGCCATATTATTCATTTGCACTGATGATGCTGAAGAGCAGTAGAGTGGAACAGGTACCGCTTTACCTCTCATCTTTCAGGTTCAATTATATTACAACTATCTTGCAACATGGTTAGAGAATCGATATAGTATTAATACTTCTATTAATCCCAATAAGGATAAAAAATTCCGCATAAATCAAAGATAAATTTTTGAGGTAAATTCATGAGAACACGAGCTTTACTGCCTATCGTCGTCATCATCAGCTTTCTCATGAGCTGCGATTCCGGCTCGAAGAAGCTGATACTCAGGGATATACCCCGGTCGCAGCGTCAGGGGCTGATGGTCCTGAATTTCAAGAACAACACGCTGAAGAGCAGGGCGGAGGAGTTCAAGCCCTGGGAGTTCGGCCTTGCCTCGATGGTCATGACGGATATCGAAGCTATCGGGCTCTTCAATATAATAAGCCGTGAGCGTCTGAAAGACGTGGTGTCCCAGCAGGAGTTTCAGCTCACCGGCATGGTCGATCCGCAGAAGGCGGTGAAGCTCGGGAAGATACTCGCCGCCAGGTACATTCTCACCGGTTCTTTCATGGAGATGGGAGGCGTCATTCGCATCGAATCGCAGGTTATTTCCGTGGAGACGGGCGCGCAGCTCGGCGGCGCCTCGGTAAACGGAAAAACCGAGACATTCTTTGAGCTTCAGAAGGATCTCGTTTTAAAGGTCGCCAAATTCCTGAACGTTATGCTGGCAGAAGAGGAAAAAGCGCTCCTCGCAAAGAACGTCGAAACGAAATCGGTGAAGGCCTCCCTGAGCAACTACCGCGGCGAGATTGAGCTGATGAAATCGGAAGCGCTGAAGGATGCCGGACAGACAGATGAGGCGAAGCGGGTGCAGGAGCGGGCGAAGCAGGACTTCCAGAAGGCCTTGCAGTACGACCCGAACTACGAGCGGGCCAGGGAGAACCTCTCGCGGATATCCCTTGCGATCCCGACGACACTGTAGCAAGCGGGAAGAAACGACAGAGTAAAGATAAAGATACATTAATCACTGATAGAAAGAGACACCATCCGGTGTCTCTTTTCATATTCTTCCATCAAGAAACAGGGGAGACGGTATCATATTACCTGATTAATGGCGGTTTCAGGTACATTAGATACTCGGCCGCTACGATTTCGTAATAAGCTGCTTTATCCGGTTAAAGGCATCTTCCGGATGAGGAATATCGAATAATCTGATCCCCCCCCCGGCGAAGAGCGCAACTCTATTGACCGGTACCGTCGCCAGGTAGATATCGCCGATGCCTGAGAATTTCTGCATAACACCGCTTTGCATGTTGAGCTCGACGATGTCGTTGTACTTTACAACGTACTTCTTCATTCGGATAAAACCGCTCCAGTTCTCGAGCCGGTCGTCAAAGAAAAAAAATCTGGTTTTTGTGTAGCGGTTGAACATGATGAATAGATAGACGATCGGCGTCACAACAAAGAAAAAGGCCCCGGCGATAATTGCGATAAGCCATGGCGAGAGCGCCCATCCGTAATAATTGATCAGGAGAAGACCGAAGATTCCGAAGGTAATTGCGCCCCACAGGGTTAAGAGAAGCTGCCATCCGATCATCGAGGTGAACATGGAAGGGGTAAAAAAGTGTGGGGTCAGTACAAGTTTCGGATCGGATGGGCCCGCGTTGCGGCCGGTTTTTGCAACCGGAGCTCCGCAGTGCTGACAGTAGTTGGTGCCCGGAATAATTTCAGTGCCGCAGTTCTGACAATACATGAAGTACCTCCACCGTAAGATAATAACATGATTATTTTTCAACAGGATTGATTAAATGTCAACTTATAATAAATTCTGTGCATGCAAAAAAAGATATTGGCAGTATTCAGTCCCGCAGGCGACACGTCGACGTGTCGCCTGCGGGACATTGTTGATAAAATTTTATAAGCTCAAAGAGTATCCCATTGCAACGGTTATGAATCTTATTTTCATAGCCCTCTCTTTCTCCGGTGATGAAATAGTGTCGGATCTCCCTTCTCCGCCACTTTCATGATAGGAGAGCATAACCGAGATGAGATCGTTGTAGCGGTACTCGATCATGCCGATGAGAGCCGATGGAGAATAGGAGTGCTTATTCTTGATCTCATACCGGTACCAGTTGTTCGTCTCATCCTGATGAGTTATGGTTCCTGCAACGGCTCTCCCGAGGTAGAGCGAGATGCGCAGGCAGGTTGCCGGTATGATGATAATTCCCAGAAGGGCTGCGTGATACTCCCCCCGGTAATAGTTCTCGTCAACAGTATTCTTCTTGCTCACGGCAAGCTCATCGCGGACAAAGAGGTAAGCGCCGCCAATTCCGAGGAAAGGGAAGGGACGGATGTTCAGGAGCGAGGAGATGAGTTCCGCCCGTGAATAGGTGATGCCGGAGATTTCAGCATCCAGGCAGGTTCCCTGATAGAAGGCACCGAGTGATAACCGGGCAAAGTTCTCCTGATCGTCGCCCGGCGTCGAGTTCATGATATAACCGGTGCCGATTCGGATTCCCAGCTTCAGAGTCGTATCATTCTCGCTTTCCCTCGCTTCTCGCTGCTTGGCCGAAAGGTTCGGCTCCGCTGCACCCGCTATCGACGAACCGGATGACTCCGCTGCGATGAAGATTATTGTGACAAGGAGTGAAATGAATACCGGATTCTTCATGGGCTCTTTTTTTATCTTGATTTTTTTCTTCTGAAATGAGAGTGAATATGATATCCGTTTTCATGCATTCGCACGATCTGATGCTCGCACTCAGTGTACCATGGAATCGTGCAAGAGAATGCATCGTCGGTATAAATGGTTTACGTTCAGATGCGTTCTTATCATGTCGTTTCGTACGACGGTCATCTGTAAAATTCAAGAAAAAAATTACTTTGCTCAGGTCACCCTTTAACGGGAATCTTCATAGGTGAGCGTATGCACTCGTGGAATATCTCAGCACGTGAAGCCATTGCGATGCAGAAGCAGCTTGCTGCTCAAGTTATATGCACTGGTATGCCCGAGAAGATTGATATCATTGCTGGCGTCGATCTGGCCTATGACAAAAAGAGCGAACTCGGATTCTGCAGCATCATTCTCTTCAGCTTTCCCGATCTGTCCGTTATCGAGAGCGCCTTCTGCCACGACAGGGTCACCTTCCCCTATATTCCGGGCTTGCTGACTTTCAGGGAGGGCCCCCTCTTCTTAAAGACATTTGAGACGCTCGACCGCAGGCCGGATCTGATACTCTTCGATGGACAGGGGAGGGCCCATCCGCGGGGACTGGGCATCGCCTCACATATGGGTTTGGTCCTCAATGTACCAACCATCGGCTGTGCGAAATCGAAGCTCTTCGGTGAATACCGGCAACCGTGCTCCGAAAAGGGATCTCGTTCAATCCTCACCGATAAAGAAGGCAACCGAATCGGGACGGTGCTGAGAACACGTGATGGCGTGAAACCGGTTTTCGTCTCTCCCGGTCATCTGACCGGGGTTGACGAATCCGCTGATATTGTTATGAGATGCGTTGTGAAATACCGGATACCCGAGCCTATCAGGGCAGCTCATAATAGCGTAGGCAATTACAAGAGATCAATACTTGAGAAGAGATGAGTGGTGTACAGGCAGCAGTTGCGACATTTCCCGAAGCACCTCACTATTCATTTTCATGATGGTATTGTCCCGTCCGGTTAAGCTATCTCCATGAATGTGTGTTCACTATGAATGATGTACCTGAAGAATTACGATATACTCGCGATCATCTCTGGGTAGTAATGGACGATGAGTTTACCGCTCGATGCGGGTTAACCGATTTCGCCCAGGAGCAGCTGTCTGATGTCGTCTACATAGAGCTTCCCGAAGTGAACGATGACGTACAGCAGGGCGAACGAGTTGTTATGGTCGAATCGATGGAGGATATATTGAATGTGTACGCTCCCCTTTCCGGAAGAATCGTTAGCGTGAACAGTGATCTCGAAAGCACTCCGGAAAATATCAATCTCGATCCCTATGGGCAGGGATGGATTTTCCAAATTGATGTCAGGGACAGCGTGGAATTCGATGAATTGATGACTGATGCGGAATACCGTGAATATCTGAGATTTCTGTAAAGGAGCAGCATAAAAAAGGGGAGCGGTGAGCTCAACGAAAAGCTGATAAAAAAAGGAGAGGACTTATGAGAAGTCCTCTCCGAAATAGAAATGCAGTTCACTGTTGCTGAAATTATCGCAAGCCCTGCATAACGTTTCCCATATCCTTTAATGCCTTTGCAACAGCGGGATCACTTCTGTATTTCATTGAAACCTTAACAATAGCACCAGCGAATTTCTTTGAGGTCTCCTGCATCTTCTCGTTCATTTCCTTCAACTCAGCAGGGGGCTCCGTGTTGTCCTTCAACTCAGGATATTTATCTGATAATGCTTTTATATCCTTGATATGGGTTTCCATCTCTCCGGTGTATTCGTTTATTGCATCTGCAATTTCCTGTCCATTCGAAGCCTTGTCAACAGAAGATGCAAATTTTTCCATGATGTCCATCTGCGTATTCATGACATCCTTGACATCACCATACTTGCTGCCACCACACCCTGCCACGAAGAGGACAGCAATTGTTACGACTAAAAGTCGTCTTATCATTTATATACCTCCTGGGATAAACTTAAAGTGCGAACAGAAAGATTTAATATAAGAGAGAAGTCAAGCAGAATCCGACAATTTCCGAATTTTATTTATGCGCTTGGAGAAAAAGCGCACGTGATTCATCATATCTGTTAAACAATATTCCTTTCCTGTATCATCCTTTTAATCTGATCAATCTGATGTTGATTATTCAGTATCTTTCTCATCTTGCGTGAATTATCCTCCACCAGGTTTATCCCGAACGGCTTCTGATAGAAGTTTACCGAGGTTTTATTTTTTTCTTTATGGAATTTGCAGAAGACAAGTACTCGGGGCTTGAGCAGGTCCTGTGTGTTGGGTTCCCTGATGAGAGCGAGTTCATCGGTATTGAGCTCACAGATATCGTTTACCGAATAGAAGAACTGTTCGTTGTTCAGGAGATAATTCATGAAATTGACGAAACTGCTCACGAGCTCATAGTGATAGTGAACTTCGATTGAGTTCAGGATGAGCTTCAATGCTTCAGCAGGGGAAAAGGGATCTTTCCGGTACGGTCGCTCGGATGTCAGGGCATCATAGACATCGCAGATGGATACTATCTTTGGATAGAGAGGGAGGTGCTCATAGGGAAGCTGATAGTAGCCCCGGTTATTGTATTTCTCATGATGGAGGAGAACCGATTGGAGCACGATGGGATTGATACTCCCAATTTTATTGAGAATTTCATATCCCAATTGCGGATGTCTCTTGATCTTCTGTGATTCGGTAATATTGAGCTTGTCCTCTTTGTTGAGGAGTTGTTTGTCAATTTTTCTCAGACCGATATCGAGAAGGTATGCGCCGAGGGTGAGATTCTTCACCTCCTCAGTCGAGAACTGACCGAGTTTCTTTGCGAAGACAGCAGCCAGAATGCCCACGTTCACTGAGTGATTGTACAGATATTCATCGTAACTCTTCAAATCCTTTATGAGATTCACCGCTTCTATCTCACTGACATTGAGATCACTGACAATATCCTCCACCAGTTTTTCGGCTTCCCTGAAAGTGCTCTTGTTGAGCTTTTCCGTTTTCGTAATCTCTTCCATTATCTCCTTTGCGGTATTGTACGCGATTTTCATACGGTAGACAGGGATAACTGCACGTTCTCCGGTATCGACATAGTAGACGATTTTACCGTATTGTCCTATTATCTGTGAAATTTTCTTGTCGGTTAATATCACCCGGGGTTCAACTATCTTCGCCCCCTCCTCCGAATAGAGGGGGTAGATAAAACTGGCGTTAGGGCTTAAATACTCGAGGTTAATCTTTACTTTTTTCCTGATCATTTCCTTCCCTTACAATGGTTCTTTATTTATGAGAATATCGTATTGTAACTCATTCCGAATGTCAACAAATATCAGGCGAGTTGCTCAATCAAGTATAAAAAAGTGCGATCCTGCAAAAAAATCTGCATCGGGGCATATAAAATACTTCTTGACTTTCATTGCGAGAACCCGGAGATCATAGGGATTTACCGGGCTATTCTCTCCATCGGTTTCTTGACGCAGTGCTATGAGAAATGTGCTAATTTATCTTTTTATACTGAGTATTTCACTGCTGCAGATTTCATGTCAGGATTTCTCAGCAGTAAGAGACAAGCACACCCTCTATATTCATCTCAGCTCAGAACCGAGTCATCTCAATCCGATAACCAGCACCGAAGCTGTTGCCACCTCGATAAACAGCTATATCTACGAAACGCTCCTCGACAGGGATTACGATACCCTCGAGCTTGTTCCCCAGCTCGCCGAGCGATGGGAAATAGCATCAAACAAACTGAGATATATCTTTTACCTGAAAAAGGGAGTTCTCTGGTCCGACGGGAAGGAATTTACCGCAGATGATATTATCTACTCATATCAAACGATAAAGGATCCGAAAGTCGCCTGTGCTCCTTTGAAGGTGTACTTTATTGACGTTGCGAGTGTCCGCAAGCTTGACCGATACACCGTGGAGTTTCTCTACTCACGGCCCTATTTCCGGGCACTGGAGATATGCGGCGGCATCCCCATTGTCCCCAGGCATATTTTCGATGATGGGAGCGATTTCAACACTCACCGGAATAACAGGCATCCCATAGGAACCGGTCCCTATCGCTTTGAACGATGGGACACCGGGAAGAAGATAGTGCTCGCCCATAATGAGCGATACCGTGACAAGAAACCTGCTATACGGAGAGTTGTCTACAAAGTCGTTCCTGAGATAAATGTTGCTCTCCAGATGTTAAAGAAGGGCGAGCTGGATCTCATGGCAATACGGTCGATACAGTGGGTACGGCAGACGAACTCTGAGAAGTTCAAAGAGAGCTTCTATAAGCTCAAGTACTATACGCCCAACTACAACTACATCGGCTGGAATGCCAGAAGGATATGGTTCCGCGATAAGCGGGTGAGAATCGCCCTCACGTATCTGATCAACCGGGAAGCAATCCTCCAGAAGCTCCAGTTCGGACTGGGTAAAATAGTAACCGGCAACTTTTACGTGTTCGGCAAGGACTACAATAAGGATGTTCAGCCCTGGCCGCACGATCCCGGGAAGGGGAGGGAGCTCCTCCGCGAGGCGGGATGGGTTGACCGCGACCGTGATGGGCTCCTTGAAAAGAACGGGAAACCGTTCAGATTCACTTTTACCATCCCGTCAGGGAGCAAATTTGCAGAGCGATTGGCCACTATCATTAAAGAAGACTTCTCGAAAGCAGGAATTGAGATAACTATTAACCGTTTTGAATGGGCGGTTTTTGTGAAAAAGTTGCATGAAAGGGATTTTGATGCCGTGACGCTCGCCTGGTCGCTCGACTGGGAAAGCGATCCCTATCAATTATGGCATTCCTCTCAGGTCGAGCAGGGATCGAACTTCTGCGATTTCAACAACAGTGAGGCTGATACCATCATTGAGCGCGCGAGGAAAGAATTCGATAGAAGAAAGCGGATGAAAATGTTCCATCGGTTTCACGAGCTTATCCATGAAGAGCAGCCCTACACCTTTCTGTTCTGCAATCCATCGCTTGTCGTGGTGAGCAGGAGATTTGATAATGTGAACGTTCATCGGCGGGGGCTTCACTATGTCGAGTGGAGGGTACGAGAGTAGGGATGAAGAAATATCTTTTAAAACGGATACTCCTCATGATACCGACATTTCTCGGTATCACGATAATTACCTATATCATGATACGCGTTGCTCCCGGTGATTATACCACCCTCAGGGCCGGCATTCAGGGGGAGTTGAAATCGGGATCTATCGGTAAAGAGATAATAGAGCAGGAGAAAAAGCTCTATGGCCTCGATAAACCCATTTATGTGGGTTACGCTCACTGGTTAGTGAAATTTGTACAGCTCGATTTCGGACTCTCGCGCAAGGATGGAAGACCGGTTTCGGAGAGACTTGCCGATGCGCTCCCCATCACCCTGACGTTGAATCTGCTTACTCTTATTATCATCTACATCATCTCTATTCCCATGGGCATTCTATCTTCGATTAAAAAGGATACGGTATTCGATCGATTGTCAAGCCTGCTGCTCTTTATCCTGTATTCACTTCCCTCATTCTGGGTGGGCCTGCTGCTGCTGATGGTTTTCAGTGGCGGTGAATATCTCAATCTGTTCCCCCTCGGTGGCATTATATCGGATTGGGCGGAGGATTTCAGTTTCTTTCACAAGCTGATGAATATCGGCTGGCATCTGATTCTCCCCGTCGCAACACTCACCTATGGGAGCTTTGCCTTCCTCTCGAGATATACCCGCGCCAATATGCTTGAGGTGATCAACCAGCAGTATATTACGACTGCACGTGCCAAGGGTCTCAGTGAGAAAAAGGTTATCTTCGTTCACGCCTTCAGAAATTCACTGATTCCCCTCATCACCCTTATGGCAACACTCCTGCCGGCGCTGCTCGGCGGAAGCGTCATCGTGGAATCGATCTTCTCGATTCCGGGCATGGGAATGCTCGCATTCGAGTCTATACTCTCACGGGATATACCCGTGATTATGGCAATTACCGCCATCTCTGCCATGCTAACCCTTATCGGGATACTGATAGCGGATCTGGTATACGGGCTTGCCGATCCGAGAATAAGGCTCGAGGCGAGGCTATGAGCGCGAGAATGGGGTACTGGATTCGGGTATGGCGGGAGTTCAAGAAGAACAGGCTCGCCCTTATCGGCCTGTTTATCGTGCTTACGCTCTTCGGTATCGCCATCTGTGCGCCGCTTATCGCGAACGATAAACCGTATATCTATATTTCAGCGGAGAGAGTGTATCTCCCCATCTTTTTCGAGTATGATGAATTGAGGAACAAAGACCTCCGGAGCGACGAGTATGAGGGATTCAAGATATTCCCGCCGATTCCCTATTCCTATTCCGAATATGATCTCGATGCGATAGTGTTGCCACCGGACATGCATCATATCTTCGGTACCGATGAACAGGGGCGTGATCTCGCCGCGCGGATGGTTCATGGCACGAGGGTTTCCATATTCATTGGATTCATCGCGGTATTCATCTATGTTACCATTGGTATTATCGTTGGCGCGATCGCCGGTTTTTACGGCGGGAAAGTCGATATCGTGATTTCACGCTTCATCGAGATAGTTCTCTGCTTCCCGACATTCTTTCTCATCCTGACAATTCTCGCACTGGTCGGTCCCAGTCTGACGAATGTTATGGTAGTCATCGGTATCACCGGCTGGACCGGTATTGCCCGAATTGTCAGGGGGGAGTTCTTCAAGCTCCGCGAGATGGATTACATTATCGCATCCAGAGCAATTGGCGCACGGGATTACTGGATAATACTCCGTCACATACTTCCCAACTCACTTGCACCGGTTCTCGTATCAGCAACCTTCGGTATCGCCTCGACAATTCTGATTGAATCGTCCTTGAGCTTTCTGGGGTTCGGTGTACAACCACCAACGCCGAGCTGGGGAGACATCCTCTCACAGTCGAGAGACTTCATGGACTTTGCCTGGTGGCTCACGCTCATTCCCGGATTTGCCATATTCATCACCATAACCGCTTATAACCTCGTTGGCGAGGGATTTCAGGATGCGATTGATCCCAAGAGCACGTAAGTCAGCAGGTGCCGGTATTGCCGGCATCACCGCTCTCATTCTGTTCGGTATGACCTGCCAATTCTTCCAGAAACGACTTCCGGAGATGCGCTCCCTTCTGCCGGGTGATATAGAAGTGCCCGGCTGGGAGATGATCGGAAATCCGGATCACTATTCCGCCGACAGCATACAAAAACATCAAGACTATGCTCGGCTCTCCGAAATGAAGGACTTTCGAGAGCTGATTACTGCACGGTACCGCTCCTTACAATCCCATTCCCTTGTCCTTACCGTGGTTATTGTTCGAATGGATTCGTTTCTAAGCGCCTTCAACCGGTTCAGTATCGAGCGCGGTTCCGAGAAGCGAATATCGTTATTCCCGATATCTTCCCTGTCATCACAGGGAGTTTGCTTCGTCAAAGGGAGATCCTCTGTCAGTATACACCTTAGCGAGAAGATTGAACGGCTGAAAAATGATGTTTTTCTCTTTGCCGCTCTCATATACGGAAATATCACTGAAAAAAACCGGCTTCCTCGATACAGCTCCCTCTTCAGCCGGGGAGAGTCAATCCATAACCTGCTGTACTACAGGAGCTTTCAGGGCGATTTCCCTGAATTAAAGGATGTGTTTATGCGGAAGAGGATGATTGAAGGGAAGGTGTACACTGTTTTTTTTGCCCGGCGCCAGGCGCCCAACAGTGCGAGTGCCGAATTCAATCGAATCGTCAGCGATCCGGTACATCCTGCCGTTGTCACCCGGTTTGGTTCGAAACGAAGAGCCTTCAGAGGAAATAAGAAAAGAGGATATACCTTTTTATCTTCATATAAGGAATGGATTTTTGGTGTCATCAACGCGGAGAGCTTAAAAAGAGGAGATGCGATCACCGGAATGCTCCATGAAGAATTACTTGAGTTCAGTCAGAAGATGTAATATATTTTAGTGGGTATGTATTATATAATCGGTGACATACACGGCATGCTCGGCAAACTCCTCAAGCTATACGATCAGATTAAAGGCATGATAACCGAGAATGACACGCTGATCTTCCTCGGTGATTATATTGACCGGGGGCCAAGCTCTTATGAGGTTGTTGAGTTCCTGATCACCCTGTCGAAGACTCAGAAAACGGTATTCCTGAAGGGCAATCATGAAGATATGCTTCTGAACTATCTTGCGGGCAAGGATCATACAGACATCTATCTCTACAATGGTGGTGACGCCACACTGCGAAGCTATGAGAGGAATACACGGTACGCAGGTATCCCCGAGAAGCATATGAAGTTTTTTAAGAGTCTCCATTTGTATTTCGAAACGGATGATTTCATCGCCGTACACGCGGGGATAAATCCCGCCTATGAGCGTGTTGCGGAACAACCCGAAGAGGATACGCTCTGGATTCGTGATGCATTTTTTCGAAGTCCGAAAAGATGGCCCAAGCTGATTGTTTTCGGACATACGCCAACAGTATACATTTCACACGAATTTGGCAGCGTCTTCATCGATCATGAGAGAAACATAATTGGCATCGATACCGGTGCGGTTTACGGTGGATATCTCAGCTGCCTGCGGATTCCGGATAGATTAATCATTCAGTGCTGATAATACCATTCTCCACGATTTTTGCTTGATCTGTCACCTTTTCGTACCAATAATTAAGGTATAAAAGAGAGTGTAGTCATTCCCCGATATATATCATATGAGCTCACAGATAAGCGAGCTCAGCGAATGCAGGAACTATTATATTGAGAAAGGGGATTCCGTAATTATTATGTATAGAAAAACGATAAGGAATTGTGCCCTTTTGCTAAT
>CAZZCF010000136.1:0-11990 GCA_964652955.1 uncultured Leptospirales bacterium | reverse complement strand
CTCTATAAAAAATGTCAAACATGGAAAGTTGAATATCACAACGAAGGACTGAAGGAATAATGAAAAATACTAAACTTTAAAGATATTTCTTCCGTTAAATAGATTAGGGAATATAATGCCCATTCATGAGCTTTTCCTTAGTTATGAGATAGTATGAACTGCTCATCGGGTCGTTCTCTTTCAGTGATTTGAGACAGTAAATTACCAATTAAACAGGAACGTAGGGAGATGTTCCGTGGTACCAACAGGGATGTTGACGAAAAACTCCAGAAGGGGAAGTAGTATCCGATTCCCCTCTTCCGCTCGCACGGGCACCGCTCTCTTCCTTCTCTGCATTGTATTCCTCTATCTCTCATGTGCTCCCAGTAGAAACAGAATTACAGGGAGGAAGAATTTTCACAGACAAACAGAGAGAAATGATAGAACCGAGCTCCGTGTTGAACATTTCTCCTGGCACGATACCAACTATGAAGACTCCACAGCTCACTACACCTTCAGAGAGAGAAGTACTCCTGACCGCCTTATCCCGAACAATACAAATAACCCGTATCAAAAAGAGATACGATATCGAGAAACTGAAAATGTGCAGAGAACAAACAGAGCGTTCCGCACGGAAAACAGAGAAGGGAAAAGCAGAGATCCATATATTATTTACCGAATCAGGAAGGGCGATACTCTTTACAGAATCTCAAAAAGATTCAATACCCCTGTTAAAAAGATTATCAGCGTAAACAGAATTAGAAACACACGAAATATTAAAATCGGTACAAAACTGAAAATCCCTCAGAGAAATTCCATCACGGCGCCAGAACACAAAAGAGCTTCAAAAAGGAACCTCCATTTCAGTTGGCCTCTTCATAATAAAAGTAAAATAAGAAGAGACGGTCAGAAGGGGGTAAAATCCATCGGTATAGTTATCACCGGGAAGCCAGGGGAACATGTCCTCTCATCAGCCACCGGTGTAGTAAAAAAAATCGGCCATATGAGAGGATTCGGGAACTACATCGTTATCAAACACAGTAAAGAATACATGACAGTATATTCAAATCTCGATTCCATCACCGTTGTGGAGGGTGATACAATTAAAAGAGGTGAGCACATCGGGAGAATACACACCTCCGATAATGAGCTTCACTTTCAAATCAACTATTCAGGGAAACCGCAGGATCCCCTTCGTCTTCTCCCAAAATCGTGACTTCACATTTTTCGCTCACCCCCTTGCGGAACCGTATTCCCCAAGGCATATGAACGACTCCTCTTCACATCTTTCCGGTGTTTACCAGTCGTGCAAAATGCTCAAAAGTACGATCATAGCTTCTTTCGGCATCTTCCGGAAAGCAACATCCCGGAAGCTCCCGCAATTTCAGGTGATAGGCAATACATTCACAGCAAATACCCTTTCTCGAACAGGGCTCGTACGTACACGGACACATCTTAAGATTTATCTCCCTCTTACATTCCATAGTTCACCCTTCAACATACTATTTCCTATACACGATTCTTCTTCAAGAAACACCACTATTCATCTCTCTTTAAAACACAGAAATGTGAACCACCAAGATGATGTATTAATGAAACTTTTCCTACATTGATTACACCATCACTATTCAGTAAACTTTCATTAGCAAAAGCTGCGTTCACTGTTCCAACGACAATTTTGTGATCCCCAGCCTCAAAGACATTATAGACCGTACATTCCATATGAGCAACACACTCCTCGATATAGCAGGTTGATATCGACGTGCAGCTCATTTGCGTAAAACCGGTTTCCGAAAATTTATCAACATCCCTTCCCGAATAGGTCCCACAGAAAATAACCTTATCGAGAAGTGAATAATCGGGAAGATTAATGCAGAATTCTCCCGACTTATCTATTAATTCCAGTGAATACCTGGTATTCGCGAGCGATATTGCCACAAGCTTTGGCCAGCTGCTTACCGGCATATGCCAGGCAACCGTTGTTATCGTATGTGCGCCACTACATCTTGTTGTAACCAGAATGACAGAACCGGGATTGATTATTCTATGAGCCTCCTCGATCGCCAATTGAACCCTTTTCGCCATATCAGTGCTCCAGAGAGAGATTTACGTAAACTATCCTACCGAAACTATAAAGTATCAATAGATACCAGAGATAACAATTAAACGACAAAAAAAAGCTTAGAGGTAAACAATATTTTTTTTCATTTCCGAATTATCATTGACTTTAAATATAAACGGTACAAACATACAGAAAGAGATTTTCTCAATTCCATCAATTACATTCACTTCACTGCTATATATAGAAGATATATACAAATTGTATAAGGTGCTCGCAAATATGAAAGGCTATAATGAAACCCCAGAATACAGGCTCATTCAAGAATTACCTGAAACAAAAGGATTTTTTAAGAAAAATAGCACAATGAACAAAATATATCATACCAGGAAGGAGCGTAGCATCTCGCAATCTTCAATAAAAAAGGAATTACCATTAGAGAAGTATGCTCAACAGTTCAGCGAGACGATATCGACAGGTAATGACGTGATATCCGGTTTTCTACTCAATGAACATACCGCTCACCTACCGGTAAATGAAAAGGATACCTCAGCGGATACTTTCATCAGCACCTCATTTATTATGCGATTAACAGATTCGATACTACCTGTAATCAATCGTCACCCGGCTAAATTTTTCTCGGGTAAACACCTCGAAGAAGATTTCTATACCTCATGTGTAGCAAATATGAGCGAAGACATCTTCAGTGAGATTGATGACCACGATCTCATCATAATTTATCTGAAACAGTATGCAATACTATTAAGAAATAGCGTTCTCCTTCATAAACAGGGGACACATGTTAACACTGTCTTCAACGTAGATTCGAGACAAAACATATATCTGAGCCTGCTTCATTCATTCTGGCATAAGGTTCAATGGGATAAACTTTTCCCCTCCATGCCTGCTATTGCCATGCAGTTGAACAAAAACCGGATATTTCTGATCAAGTTCATATCAGAATGCTACGAAACATTCCGCATCGCCTCCATTGCAAGTCACATTATAAAACACCTCAAACTGGGTGATCCAGCAAACCTCATTCTTGTTTCTTTTCTCGATTTTTCCATCTTCACCTGGATGAAGCACTTCGGCATCTTCCAATACCTTAAGGGCAACAGTGATGATCCCGTCCAGGCGCAAATCACAGCGCAGGGGAGAAGGCTTCTCACGTATATACATATTCACCCAGAATTCAGCAGGTTCATTTCACAAAGGTAGGATTGTGCTTATTCCACAGCACGATAGTATATACTCAGGTGGAGAACCGATTACAGAATTACTGTGTTGAAACACTCTCACAAGAGATAGAGGAGAGAGTTATGATAGACCCTGAAACTGTTCTCTCTCATCACCGAGCACAATTTTCTCCTACCGGAAGTCTCCGCTTATTCTCCTGTCCTGGAAGAATTAATCTCATAGGCGAACACGTTGATTACAATGGTGGTCATGTACTCCCCGCAGCGATTGACCGGAGAATGTATCTCTGTATATCACCAAATGAGGTGAGTAAATTCAGATTGAGCTCTCAAGATTTTGATGAGTATACGGAAATTCCCATCGATGGAATTAATACATATACACGGGAAAGTGAAAACTGGTGGTTATATCCTTTTGGAGCCATAGTGATCTTAAACAGAAAATGGACGAAAGGCTATGACATGACCTTTATGAGCGACATACCTATCGGTGCCGGCATGTCGAGCTCTGCTGCAATTATTGTCGTGACTCTTTTTACTCTCACCCAATCAGAAAATATTGCAATGTCATCAGATGAAATGGCACTTCTCGCTCAGAGAGTCGAGAGAGAGATCATTGGTGTACGATGTGGCATTATGGATCAGTTTGCAATAATCCATGGGAAAAAAAATCATGCAATAATACTCGATACAAGGGACCTGCGCTATCACTATGTTAAGCACGATGCAGAAATTTCACGGTTTGTTCTCATAAACAGCGGGATCAGCCATCGCCTGAAAGACAGTGAGTACAACATACGGAGAAAAGAATGTGAATCAGCGCTCTCTATCCTTCAAAATAGTGGAGTGAATATTAAGTATCTCTGTGATCTCGATAGCGAACAATTTCAACGGTTCAAAAATCATCTCCCTTCGATAGAAAAAAAGAGAGCTCACCATGTCATCGATGAAAACCAGCGAACACTCAATTTCCGCAAAGAGCTTGAGAGTAATAATCTAAGAGGCGCCGGTACAATTTTGTACGCTTCTCATAAAAGCCTCAAGGAGTTATACGAGGTGAGCATACCTGAAATAGATGAGATGGTGGAGTGGACAAAGAGCCTTAAGGGCGTGTATGGCTCAAGGATGATGGGAGGTGGATTCGGCGGCTGTACCATAAATATGGTAGGAACCGATTCCGTTACCCAGTTCAAAGAGAGCATGTCCGAGTTATTCTATAAGAGGTTTTCCCGAACTCCAGCAATCTATGAATGTACAATTGAAAATGGAGTTGACGAACTCCCCACTGAGAAACTATCTACTTTCAGGAGGAACTGAAATGGGTATTATCATTTCAACAACAATCGGTTTACTCATAATCATCTACATCGCTATCACCTACAACAGGCTGATACAAAAAAGGAATATGCTTCAGGAAGCGTGGAGCAATGTTGACGTACAACTAAAACGCCGACATGATTTAATTCCAAATCTCATTGAAGCCGTAAAGGGGTATGCAAAACACGAGAAGAAAATATTTGAGGATATAACTCGAATTCGAAGTCAATCAATGAGCGTCGATTCAGTCAAGGAGAAAGCACAATCAGAGAAGTCGCTCACTGAGTCATTACGCAATCTCTTCGCCGTTGCCGAAGCGTATCCGGATCTCAAAGCAAATCAGAATTTCATGGATCTCCAGAAGAAACTCACTGACATTGAAGAAGAGATACAGATGGCACGAAGATATTATAATGGAACAACCCGCGATTTTAACATCCTTGTTGAATCAGTACCGAGCAATATCGTCGCCCGTCTTTTTAATTTCGCTATTCGGGATTATTTTGAAATCGAAGTCACCGGTGAACGAGAGGTCCCTGCAGTGAAGCTATAGCGATAGCAAAAATGCGGTCAATTTCGTAAAGATGCGTAATTGGTCCAATGAAAACAGCTGCACCAGGATATGAGCGATGAACACGAAAAGTTTAGTAATACTCTTCACTGCTTTTGTGATAATCACACCGAGAACGCACGCTGTAGCAACCGAAAGAATTCTCTCATTTACCAGTCATATAGAGGTGTTGCAGGATGCGCGTATAACGGTCACAGAAACAATTACTGTCCAATGCGAGAATATACAAATTAAACGGGGAATTTACCGTGATCTCCCAACTCTGTACACGGGAATGTACGGGTTGAGAAAAACCGTCGGATACAGGCTGATTTCCGTGCTGCGTGACGGTAAACCGGAGCCGTATCATATCAGTGCACTCGACAACGGACTGAGAATTTACATCGGACAGGAGGATGTTTTTCTCCCAGAGGGAGTATATAGCTATACCATCGTCTATAGCACTGATAGACAGCTCAGATACTTTCAGGAATACGATGAGCTGTACTGGAATGTCACCGGTACGGAGTGGGAATTCCCCATCGACAGAGCGACGGCAATTGTTGCTCTACCAAAAAAAATACCGAGGAGCGGGATTTCGCTGAAAGCATACACCGGGCCGGAGGGTTCTCGTGATGAAGACTATACTTCATCGATAGAGAAGAAGAAGATATCCTTTACCACCACAAAACCGTTCGATGCTTACGAGGGATTGACCATTTCTGTTTCATGGCCCAAGGGATATGTTTATGAACCGGATGAGCGAAAAAAGCTAATTTCTCTTATCCGTGATAATATGGAAATAGTGATAGGCCTCGGCGGTCTTATACTGCTGTTGCTGTACTACATTGTTGCCTGGTTTATAGCGGGAATTGATCCGAAAAGGGGGACAATTATTCCTCTCTTCAATCCACCTGAAAATCTATCGCCTGCTGCCGTGCGGTATATTAAGGAAATGGGATATGATATTAAGGCTTTTGCAGCGGCGCTCATTAATATGGCGGTAAAAGGCTTCATTTCAATAAGAGAAGATGAAAACGAATACGTTATTGTCAGGGAACAGACTGACGATACAGTTCTCTCCCGAGAGGAGAAAAAAATCGCCAAAAAACTATTCGTTTCAAAGGACGAGCTCACTCTTTCGAGATCGAACAGCAGTACGATCAGAGATGGAATACGCTCGATTAAAAATATCCTGAAGATGAGCTTTGAAAAAATATACTTTATCACCAATAAGGGATACTTTATCCCCGGTTTTATTTTCTCCATACTTATCATAGTAATCGTTATATACTATGCGGGTAAATCCGGCTTTGACAATTTCATAAGTATCTGGCTCACCTTCTGGACCATCGGTGTGGCATTTCTCATTGCAAGGGTTATACAAGCGTGGAGAGACTATTTGAGCGGGAGAAAACATAAAACAGTGTTCAAAGTATCGCTCTTTGTCGCTATCTTCCTAACGCTCTTTTCGCTCCCCTTTCTTGCAGCCGAGTTCTTCGTCATGTTCTTCTTTGCGAATAAATCGTCACTCTGGTTCATTGCCATCATGATCACTCTCATTGCAACTGATTACCTCTTCTATCGTCTGCTGAAAGCACCGACGCGCGCCGGGAGGAGAATACTCGACAGCATCGAGGGATTCAAGATGTTCCTCTCCGTCGCAGAGAAGGACAGACTACAATTTAGGGCACCGATGGATAAAACACCCGAGGTTTTTGAAAAATACCTCCCCTATGCACTGGCGCTCGACGTCGAACAGGAATGGGCAGAGCAGTTTTCAGAGATTTTACAGAATGCCGAAATAGCATCATCATACTCCCCTTCCTGGTACCACGGCTCTCTCAGCAGCGGTCTTACCGATTTCTCAACTTCACTGAGCAGCTCCCTTACGAATGCCATATCATCATCAACCACTTCCAGCTCCGGAAGCGGAAGTGGAAGTGGAGGCTCCTCCGGCGGTGGTGGAGGAGGTGGCGGTGGCGGCGGCTGGTAGAATGCATTACACCGAGAACGCTAAATTTTCATTATAAGTATACAGTCATTAAAGAGAAAAGGTATCAATCGGCCCTCACAATACAATCCTATTAACTGATAGCATCAATAAGCATATCGCTATCGAATAATTATCATCCCGATCAATAGGTATAAAAACCCCTGCCTGATTTCCTCCCGAGATAACCTGCCGCAACGTACTTTTTCAGAAGGGGACATGGCCGATATTTCGGATCTGAAAAACCGATGTAGAGTACCTCCATTATTGCAAGAACAACGTCAAGACCGATCATATCGGCCAACTCCAGGGGACCCATCGGTATATTTACACCAAGTTTCATCGCTGTATCTATTGCCTCTGCGGTACCTGCTCCCTCATAGAGCGCAAACATCGCTTCGTTTATCATAGGCATGAAAATTCTATTCAGGAGAAAGCCGGGAAAGTCTCGAGATTCAACATAGGCCTTACCAAATCTCTTTACCACCTCTTTAGCCATCTCAAATGTTTCTCGTGTAGTTGCAAGACCACAAACGAGCTCAACCAGCTTAATTGATCGTGCAGGATTCATAAAATGCATCCCGATAACTGACTCCGGCCGTTTTGTCACCGACGCTATTGCGGTGATAGATATTGAGGATGTATTGGTTGCAAGAACTGCTCCTCCTTTGCATATCCTGTCAAGCTCCCGAAAGATATCCTGCTTGATCTGAAGATTCTCTGTTACTGACTCAAGCACAATATCAGCATTCACGAGATCCTCCAATGCATAATGAAGCTTAATTTTCGACAAAACTTCGCTGATTCTCTTCTGCTCAATTCTACCCTCTTTTAAATATCTACTCAATCTCTCTCGAATCTTCTCATAAGCGATTTTAATCTGATTTTCATCAGCATCATAGAGAATGACATTATATCCGGAATCCGCCGCAAGGTGTGCAATATCGGTACCCATAACTCCTGCACCAATAATTCCAAAAGTCTCCATGCGCTTCTCCTTTCAAATGTAATAATTACTTCTCTTCAAAAAAAATTGTACCCGTACAAAACATGATGAAACGCTCGCAGATGAAATGCATACCACCTGAAATCAATACTATGAGGAGCACCTCCCCGCTTACAGGGAACAATTGATACAGGGGTGATGAAATCGGTGATCCACCTCTCCGCCTGAGAAAAGGCATCCTAAGAACACCATGAAACAGATGAGATCGTTCGCAGACATGCCAACTGGCCGTATTCAATACATTCGAGCTCATTGAGAATAAAAAATTCTTTCACGTTTTTCAAGGAATTAATTCCATGGAGTATTTTCCGGTATTCTGGCATCAGGTACTCTGGAAAATTTGCACTCTTGATGTGGGAAAATGTCCAATTAAATGTGATTCTACAGAATCGATTCCTAACCTTCACCGATTGTATGGAAAAACATAAGAGGAGAAAAAGTGATCAGTCATATTGTTCGCGAAGACAACGAAACTGTAGCACGGCGAGGCCTCCTTAAACATATTTTATCGCGATGAATCCCAAAACGAGCAGAATGACAAACAGTATTGTGAGCAGGTTAAATCTCTTTTCAATAAATTCCCTGATGGGAGAACCATATTTCCAGATAAGCCCCGCTACCAGAAAAAACCGTAATGTTCTGCTCACGGTTGATGCAATCATAAACATGTAAATATTAATTTCTGCTACACCGGCCGTAATGGTTATAATCTTGTAGGGTATTGGGGTAAATCCTGCCGTGAAAACAATCCAGAAAGAATAGGCATCATACCATATCTTCGCCCGTAGAAAAGATTCAACATTAAATCCCGGAATGTACGTAAAGAAAAACTCAGCAATACCCGAATAGGCATTCCCTGAATACCAGAGTGTATAACCGATGAGATATCCGAACAAACCGCCAATAATTGATGCTCCCGAACAGATGCTTGCGAACCTGAAGGCTCTATCCCGTGCCGAAAGAACGAGCGCAATGAGGAGAACATCCGGCGGAATAGGAAAGAATGACGATTCGGCAAATGAGAGTATACCGAGTGCCCATCCACCGACTCGGGTATCCGCCCAGGAGAGAACCCAATCATAGAGGTACCGGTGTAAATGCCATCCATAGGTATTTCTGTCATATTTTACAAGCACTGGATTTCTCCATTTCGTACGAAGCTCTTACATGCGTCTATCTTTCAGGTTTCATGAGTGGAAAGAGTATCGTGTCCTTTATCGACGAAGTATCAACAAAGAGCATAATAACCCTGTCCAATCCAATACCCATGCCACCGGCCGGTGGCATGCCGTATTCGAGAGCCATGATATAATCATAATCCATCATCTGAGCTTCATCATCCCCTGCTTCTCTCATTCTCACCTGCTCCTCGAATCGTGCTCGCTGCTCAAAGGGATCATTCAATTCAGAGAAGGCATTCCCGATCTCCCTCCCACCGATATAGGGCTCAAACCGTTCAACGAATTCCGGATTATCATCCCTCGCCTTGGCAAGCGGTGATAACTCCTTTGGGTAATCAGTAATGAAAATTGGCTGAATCAGGTTCTCCTCGACCCGCTCCCCAAATATTTCATCGGCAATCTTCCATTTACTGAGATCGCCTTCAATCTCAATTCCCAGAGATGCAGCGGCATCACCTGCTTCTCGGGCCGAGCCGATTGAATTGAAATCAAGGCCGGTATACTTTTTTATGATATCGACGTATGAAATCCGCTCCCATGGTGGTTCGAGATCAATACTGCTACCCTGATAGTGAATAACATAAGTTCCCAGAATATCCTTTGCAAGAGTTGCTATCATCTCCTCCGCAATGCGCATCATGCCGGTGTAATCGGAGTACGCCTCATAGAGTTCAACCATAGTGAATTCTGGATTGTGCTTCGTCGAGATGCCCTCATTCCTGAAATTCCTGTTCACCTCAAAGACCTTTTCGAATCCTCCAACGAGCAAACGCTTCAAGTAGAGTTCGGGAGCAATTCTGAGATAGAGATCAATATCAAGAGTATTGTGATGGGTGATAAAGGGCTTTGCCGATGCACCACCGGGGATAGGCTGCATCATCGGCGTTTCTACCTCGATAAAATCCCGTTTTTCGAGAAAATTCCGGACACCGCTGACAATCCTGCTCCGAAGAATAAAATCATCCCTCACCTTCTGATTGACGATCAGATCAACATAGCGCTGCCGATACCGCTGCTCTCGATCGGTGAACTCGTCAAAGAGCTTTCCATCCTTCTCCTTAACAACAGGCAATGGCCGTATACACTTTGACAGAAACGCAAAGTCCCTGACCTGTATGGTAATCTCACCGGTTTTTGTCCTGAAAGTCGTTCCGGAAACCCCGATAATATCTCCAATATCAAGGGTCGAAAACAGCTCGTATGAATCTTCACCAATAACATCTCTCCGTGCATAAATCTGAATAGTGCCCGACTGATCTTCAACATGGGTAAAGGATGCCTTCCCCATCATCCGCTTTGACCTGACCCTCCCGGCTATTGAAACTTCAGATGACTCGCCATCAATGTATGAATCTCTCACCTCCTGGGCACTATGCGTTCTGCCATACCGTATCGGATATGGATTGATGCCACGCTCCCGTAAGAGCTTAACTTTTTCAATTCGCTGCTTGATCAATTCAGAAGCTTCCTCATACATAGAATTCTCCAGATATCGTGAGGTCGAGAAGAGTAGAGTTCATATCGCTTCCATCACGATGTCAAACACTTTATGCATTCCGTTGCTCGCTCACTGGAGAAATGAATCGGAATTGCAAGGCAGAAATAGAATTTTTTTATTGATGTATTTGCAATGAAAAAATTTCATAACATCATGAAAATATTCCACTTCAATGATACATTAAATAGAGAGGTATGGTAATGATATAATTCCAGTGTAATATCTCAAAAGGGAGGAAGAGGTGACATCATTCATCCTCTTCATCAATAACATGAGAAATGAATCATGTATTAATAAGTAGATTCTACCAAAATACGAAATGAACAGATAAGGAGTAGTGAATGAGTTACACCTTCGAATTAGGACCGATCCGACCGCCCAGTGAAGCGAAAAGCATCCTGCTCCGCGTAACGAGGAACTGCCCCTGGAACAAGTGCACTTTCTGTCATACGTATAAGAATGAGCGATTTTCTCGTCGTGAAAAATCAGAGATTCTGGAGGATGTCGACGCAATCCACGAAATAGCGCAGCGAATAGTACAGGAAGCTCAAAAACCCCAATTCAACGGACTCATCAGTGAAACAGTCATACGAAACGCAAAGGGGCTCGATGATACACCCGACTACTACTATCGTCAGGTGGCCTTCTGGCTGCACCACGGTATGAAGTCACTCTTCCTTCAGGATGCCAACTCACTTATCCTTAATACCGCTGATCTCTCGGAAATTATCAGGTACGTCAAAACGAAATTCCCAACGCTCGAAAGAATAACCACCTATGCGAGATCAAAAACGGCAAGTAAAAAAACACTGGAAGAGCTCAAACAACTGAGAGAAGCTGGACTTACTAGAATTCACATAGGTCTTGAGTCGGGTTCAGATAAAGTACTGGAATTCGTGAAGAAAGGGGTGACCGCTGAAGAGCACATCAGGGCCGGTCAAAACATTATGAAAGCCGGGTTTGATCTCTCCGAATACTACATGCCGGGTCTCGGCGGGAAAGAGCTCATTGAAGAAAACGCGAATGAATCCGCACGAGTTCTCAATAGCATCAATCCAACCTTCATCAGAATCAGGAGCACCGTTCCTATTCCGGGGACCCCCCTCTTCGAGGCAATGGAGGAGAAGCGGTGGATACCCACAACTGAGGAAGAGCGTGTCAGGGAATTGAAGCTCTTTATCCAAAACCTCGATAGCATAACGAGCACC
>CAZZCF010000135.1:0-12000 GCA_964652955.1 uncultured Leptospirales bacterium | reverse complement strand
TTCCTGATTTAATTTTATTCAATAGTATCATTGTAGATACAAAAACTATCGATAAAATCGGAAATATAGAAAAAGGCCAGATGATAAATTATCTGAAAATAACTGGTATGAAAATAGGCCTGATTCTTAATTTTAAACGCCCGAAATTAGAATGGGCACGGATTATTCTATAAATATCCGTGTTAGTCCGTGTCTATCAGTGGTTAAAAATAATTCCCCCGAATTCGAGGGAATTTAACATAGCAGGAGACAAACATGGCAAAGATAAACGTCCAGGGTACGGAAATAACAGTACTCACCGTGGAAGATGAGGATTATATATCCCTGACTGACATGCTGAAAGCCAAAGATGGTGATTTTTTCATTTCTGACTGGCTTAGAAACAGAAACACAGTGGAATTTCTCGGTATCTGGGAAAAAATACATAACCCTGATTTTAATTATGGCGAATTCGCCGCAATTAGAAGTCAGTCAGGATTAAACAGCTACAAGATAAGCGTTAAGGAATGGGTGGAAAAAACCGGTGCCATAGGTTTACGGGCAAAAGCCGGCAGGTACGGCGGCACCTATGCCCATAAGGATATCGCCTTTGAATTTGGCATGTGGATAAGCGCCGAATTCAAAATTTATCTTATCAAAGAGTTTCAGAGGCTGAAAGAACAGGAACGTGAACATCTCGGCTGGGACATCCGGCGCAACCTTGCGAAAATCAATTATCGGATACATACGGACGCCATCAAGGAAAACCTCATACCGTCTGAATTGTCGAAAGCGCAGGTTAACCTGGTATACGCCACCGAGGCCGACGTGCTCAATATGGCGCTCTTCGGCATAACCGCGAAGGAGTGGCGCGACAATAATCCCGACAAAAAAGGAAATATCCGCGATTACGCCGATGTTTCCCAGCTTGTCTGCCTTTCAAATCTCGAAAATCTCAATGCCCACTTCATCAATGAAGGCATATCCCAGGCGGAACGGCTTGTCCGGCTGAATAAAATCGCCATCCATCAAATGAAACTCCTTACTGAAGAAGGCGTCAAGAAACTGGAAGGAGGCAACTGATGGCGATACATCCCTTCTTCCCGGCTTCTCCCTATGAAATACTTGAACCCGATTACCGCTGGTTCCCGGCCGATGAAACCCTCAGGGAAACCAGCTATGAAAAGCTGTTGCCGCCCCTTGTCCATAAAATACGAAAAGAGATAAAAGAGTGGCGCGACAGCAGGTATGAGGGCGTTTCACCCACATCAAAGGCCCTTCTCAATTGGTGGTTCAACACAGAGCATATTATACCTGAATCCGACGGGACAATGACCGATTTCAAATATTATTTCGCACAGCGTGAAGCGATAGAAACGATTATCTACCTCTATGAAGTTGCCCGTGTTAAAGATAAATATGACCTTATAAAATATGATTCATCCGGTGCCGTATCGACCGGCATGTTCGATGAGGACTGGCTCAGGCTGGTTATTAAAATGGCGACCGGCAGCGGAAAGACCAAAGTAATGAGCCTCATAATTACCTGGTGTTATTTTCATAAAATTTACGAAACCGATTCGATGCTTTCGACTAATTTTCTTCTCATTGCGCCAAATATCATCGTCCTTGACAGGCTTCGGGCTGATTTCGAAGGACTGAAAATATTTTTTAATGATCCGCTTCTTCCGGTCAACGGCTATGAAAACCATAACTGGCATGATGATTTTCAATTGACCCTGCACATACAGGATGATGTATCCATCATCCGGAGAACAGGGAATTTATTCCTTACCAATATACACCGGGTATACGCCGGCAATGATGCAGAACCAAGTTTTGATGATGATAACCTCGAAGAGTATTTTCTCGGTAAACGGCCGGTGGGAAAAACGACTGATTCAATCGTTGACCTTGGTGTTATTGTCCGTGAAATTGACGAGCTGGTCGTTTTGAACGATGAAGCTCATCATATCCATGACAGCCGTCTGGCGTGGTTCAAATCCATAGAAGATATTCATAACCGCCTGAAACAGAAATACCATTTTCTTTCATTGCAGGTAGATTTAACCGCAACACCGAAACACAATAACGGGGCCATTTTCGTTCAAACGGTGTGCGACTATCCCCTTGTGGAAGCGATAACCCAGAATGTTGTTAAACACCCCGTGCTGCCGGACTTGCCGAGCCGGGCAAAGCTTGCCGAGCGTAAAAGCTCCCGGTACACGGAAAAGTACGCGGATTATATCGCCCTCGGCGTTGAAGAATGGAGAAAAGCATACACCGAGCATGAAAAGCTCGGCAAAAAGGCCGTCCTTTTTATTATGACAGATGACACCAGGAACTGTGACGATGTTGCCGAATATCTTGAAAGCACGTATCCGGAATTCAAAGGTTCAATTCTTGTCATTCACACAAAAAACAACGGTGAGATATCCGAATCTGACTCAAAAAAAGACAAAGACGAACTAAAAAAATTACGTAAAGCCTCAAACGAAATAGATAGCTGGGAAAGCCCTTATAAGGTTATTGTTTCGGTTCTTATGCTGAAAGAAGGATGGGACGTCCGCAATGTGACTACCATTGTAGGCCTTCGCGCTTATGCGGCTCAGAGTAATATTCTTCCCGAACAAACTCTTGGTCGTGGTCTCAGGCGAATGTATTTCGGTACTGATACCACCGAATATGTCAGCGTAGTCGGCACTGACGCTTTCATGGACTTTGTTGAATCCATACAGAGTGAGGGCGTCGATCTTGAAAGAAAACCGATGGGCACCGGAACCGATCCAAAAACTCCTATTATCATTGAAGTTGACAATGAGAATAAAAAGAAAGATGTAGAAAAACTCGATATTGAGATACCGGTTCTTTCACCGCGCATTTACCGCGAATACAAAATGCTGGAAGAACTTGAGCCTTCATCTTTCGGTAATAAGCGGATTGAGTACCGGCAATTTTCAGAGGAAGAAAAACGGGAAATAGTATTTAAAGATATTACCACTGGCGAAATAACCCATACCACTTTATTAGAACCTAATGCCGTGACTGATTACCGTAGCGTCATAGGCTATTTTACTCAAGTCATCATGAAAGACCTCAGGCTTATAAGCGGTTATGATGTTCTTTATGGAAAAGTAAAAGATTTTGTTTCAAATTACCTATATTATAGCACGGTTGAGATTGATGATTTAAATACTTTGCGTAATTTATCGGAACTCGAATCATGTAAAACAATCATAGAAACATTTAAAAAGAAAATCAACGAGCTTACCATTATTGATAAAGGAAGCGCAGAAATAAGAGACTACATTAAACTGAAACAGACACGGCCATTTGTAGTGAAAGAGCAGGGCTTCCTTATATCGCAAAAAAGCATTTTTAATAAAATCGTCGGCGACAGCCACCTTGAATTATTGTTCGCTTCATTCCTTGAGAAATGTACCGATGTTATATCTTATGCTAAAAATTATCTTGCCGTTCACTTTAATATAGATTATGTAAATTCCGACGGCAATATATCGAATTATTATCCTGATTTTATTGTAAAGACAGATCCTAAAAGCCTTTACATTGTCGAAACGAAAGGACTTGAAGACCTCGATGTTCCGTTAAAAATGGCTCGTTTAAAAAAATGGTGCGAAGACATTAATTATTCACAGAAAAAAATACATTTTGATTTTGTCTATGTCGACGAAGAGGATTTTAATAATTATAAACCTGATTCATTTTTCGGTCTTGTTTCAAATTTCAGAAAGTATAAGGACAATTGAAGAAAACGACAAGGCAAGTCCCTCCGGAGAGATAAAAACAACTCTTGGAGTTGGCGGGAAAGAGGGCCCTCTTTTTTAAAAGAGGATAACATTAAAAGGTATATATTTTTACATAATAATAGATATAGTATATATTTTATATAAATAATAATTTATATAATTAATAAAAATCTTCGTTTTGAAGAGCGTGAAAAAACCCATTTTTTTCATTGCCCCCCTCCCCTCACCAATCTCACACCTTCCAGATGACAGCTTCCCGAATAACAAGCTCGTCCGGTATTGAATGTCAGGCAATATGTCTAAGCCCGGCTCTGCAGCGCACTCTTTCACAGAACGTTTATCCTGCCCCCCTCCCCCCTTGTGCGCGCCGGTTTAGTAATCCGCGCCGGCGGCGTCTCCCGGTTAACCTCACCCGAACAGCCGCGAGAAGAGCGAAACGATATCGTCCCGTATCAGCATGATAAAGAGAAAGAGTATCAGGAAGGGGGATATGAACTTGATGAAGAACGCCCAGAGCTCTTTCAGGGAGATTACCCTGGTATCGGGATCCAGCTCGTGTATGGTGTTCTCGAGCCCGTATTTATAGCCGAGACAGATCGCGATGAAGAATCCCCCGATGGGGAGCATGTAATTCGACGTCAGCTTGTCCATAAAATCGAAGAAGTTATTGCCCAGGAAATACGTGGCATCCCTTATAACGCCGAAGGAGAGCGCCGAGGGCACGCCGAGGAGGAAGATGATGGTGCCGGTCACGTACACCCCCTTTCTCCTGCTCCATCCCCGCTCGTCGATGATATAGGCGGTGACAACCTCCAGCAGCGACATGCCCGAGGTGAGCGCGGCGATGAAGAGGAGGACGAAGAAGAGTGTCGAAAAGATATATCCGAACTCCATCTTCCCGAAAACGGCGGGAATAATATGAAAGATGAGGCCGGGTCCCCCCTTCGGCGACATGTTCATCGCGAAAACGGCGGGAAATATCGCGAAGCCGGCAAGAATGGCGATCAGGGTATCGAGCAGGACGATATACATCGCCGAGTGAAGTATCTTCTCTTTCTTCGAGAGATAGCTCCCGTAGGTAATCATCGCCCCCATTCCCAGGCTGAGGCTGAAAAAAGACTGGCCCAGCGCCGCGATAATCGAATCGGCCGTTATCTTCGAGAAATCCGGTTTCAGGAAAAAGGAGAGCCCCCTGAAGCTTCCCTCCATGGACAATCCCTTGATTATCAGAACTATCAATATAAAGAAGAGGAGCGGCATCAGCACCTTGCTCCACCGCTCGATTCCCTTCTTGATCCCGCGGATGACGATGACCATGCAGGAGCCCATGAAGAGGAAATGATAAAGGATCATAAGGAGCGGATCCATGGAGAATTCCTGAAAAACGCCCTTCGCCGTCTCAATGCTGTCGATGCCGGCTGCCGTGCCGCTGATGCTCTTTACAATATATCCCAGGGTCCACCCCCCGACCACGCTGTAAAAGGAGAGAATGAAAAAACCGGAGAGAACGCCGAGATATCCCACGAATACCCATTTTGTTCCGCCGGCAATAACCTTGAATGCGCCGACGGGATCCTTTTCCGTATGCCGGCCGATAACCAGCTCGGCAATCATAATCGGCAGCCCCAGTATTATCACGAATACGATATATATGAGGACGAAGGCGGCACCGCCATTTTCACCGGCAACATAGGGGAATTTCCAGATGTTTCCGAGGCCTATTGCAGAGCCTGCCGCGGCAAGGATGAAACCGACCTTTGTTCCCCAGCGTTCTCGCGAACCTCCGCTTTCCATAAGCGCACTCCCTCATTATAATAAACCACCCCGCGGCACGCTGCCGGCGCTATCGCGCTCATCGATGCGGGCATCGACAGGGCATTTTGTTTCATAACGTACTTCAATAGATGAGCGGCATTTTTTCAAGTATAAATTGATTGCTCTGTTATCAATCACAGCGATGCTCCATGGAGAGCAGAGAACGGTCGTGATGACGGCTTGTTCATCAATACACTTTTTGAGGCTGTCGTCTGATACCGGGAATCGGAAATTTTTCTCTTGATCTCCCGCATCCATCCCGGATAATCACGCCGAAGGGTCATCGAAAAGATAACCCCGCATGCGTGCTTCGGAAGAAGCAATCCCGGCACCGTCACGGGGGAGGAGCCACAACCGTTACCATGAAAAATTCCGCGGGAGAGCGTATAAAAGGAATACTGTTGGGAGGAATCATCGGCGATGCCCTCGGCACCCCCCTTGAAGGGATGAGCCGCGGCCATATCAAAAATATATTCAAAACCGTCAGCACCTACACCGACCCCCTGCCGGCGCTGAAGGGGAAAACGGAGCGATGGCGAAAGCCGGGGCTCTACTCCTCCCTCTCCCAGATGATGCTGCTCATTGCGATGCTCAAAATCGTTCATCAACGGGGAATACCCGACAGGTTGATTCGCTTTGCTTCAACGCTTCCCGAAGTCGCGGAGATCGACTCCGGCATGTTCAGACATCCTGGTGATATCGAGAAGAGTTTCATAACGAGAACAAAGCGCTCACGGAAGACCGCAGACATGGCCATCCCCCCTTCCCCCGGCGCGCGGCTGACGCCAATCCTGTCACCATCGATGCTCAGCGAAGCCACAACCGTCCAGGCAGTCACCGCCGCGATACCGCTCGCGCTGTTATTCACGCAGAATTATTTCGCGCTGGCCGGGGCGCTGTCGTTCGGCATTCTGCTCAGGCGATTAATCCGGGAGGATCCG
This sequence comes from uncultured Leptospirales bacterium, assembly GCA_964652955.1. GTDB lineage: Bacteria > Spirochaetota > UBA4802 > UBA4802 > JAKQUI01 > CAZZCF01. The sequence goes on along the minus strand of CAZZCF010000135.1, from coordinate 5,495 downwards.
TCATCGGCAAAGCTCCTCCGGATCGCCCGTGATGAAACGGCGCGCCTGCGGGAGCAGATACATGAAAACGCATCACGCATCTTCGATTCGGGATGCAATCCGGTCACGCTCGAGGAAGCGATTGCCGAATTCGCGGAAATTTTCCATTCCCTTTCGAACACTGATGACGAAGCGATCGCCGAAGAGATGATTTATGCGAATGTCAACAGGTTTCTCAAAACCCCGATAACAAGGGCAACCGTCAATAACGCGTTGAGCATGGTACCCTATGCGCTCTTCATCGCCGAATCGCAGAGAGACAATCCTTCCGCCGCCCTCTTTACCGCGCTCAGCTCAGGCGGAGAAACAGCAACGCTCTGTGCGCTGACCGGCAGCATTATGGGAGCGCTCTTTGGCACCGCCTTTCTCACCCCTCCCCTCACCGGCGAGCTGGTGAATAAAAAGAGGATAGGCGCCGTTGTCGAAGCGCTCACCGGGCAGAAATGCAGCGAAGCCATGATACACGAGTTCGTTGATGCCGAAACAGCCCTCACCGCAAAGGAGCTGGAGGAGCGCCGGGCGAAGATGAAACATGCGAGGCCGACAAAGCGGAAAAAACCGGTGCGGGACAGAGAAAGAGAGCTTTCACGCCATGTCGTGGAGAGCTGGACAAAAACAGATAAAGCCCGGTGGAAAAAAGAGCGGGGGCGATTCGATGAGGGAACGGAAAAGTGAAGCCGTCACGCATCCGAGAGGGAAGGATGATATGTTCATTCTTCCCGAGGCTTCCGAGAGCTGCTGTTCGCACACCGGGGAGGCTCCTCGGCGAGGAGAAACCGCATCATCTTATCTTTCAACTCCGGCTTCGTGAGCCATTTCCCCCGTGCGAATACGACGGGTTCCGTCCTCTTCCCGGTAATTGAGAATATTCCCCCCGAGCAGGTAATCATCTTCCTCCGGTGAGAACCGCGCACGGAGTCACAGATGCCCAGAGAGAAAATCTGTTCATGGGGATTTACCGGTCGCAGAAAATAGCTCATGAGAGAAACGGTCACCCCCCCCTGCCAGACGCGCAGAAATCCGGACCATGCCAGGGTCTCATCGAGCATGGTGAGGAGAGCGCCGGGATGCACCTGCTCATCCGATATCTGGTTCAATTCACCCCGCTGGATCTCCCCCCTGCTGTTCTTGAAGAAGCACAGCATGTACATCCGGCCATCGGGCAGCTCTCTGAATTCAAATTCGCGGGACCGGTGAAGCAATTGGAACTCTCGTTTAAAGAGTATCCGATGAACGAAATCGGGTATCGTGAAGACATTTTTGCCTGTGTATGGACTTTCGATGAGACGATTCAGGGCGCTCAATTCCTCCTCGTGCTCCTGCTCGTATCGATGAACGAGCGTGCCCGTCATATAGGGAAGCACGCCGGATATCTTATTGATCTCTCCCCGGTAGGATTCGTTTTCCCGTTTCAGTGTAATTGATACTTTATCACCGAGAATGAGCTTGTCGCCGCCAAACCTGAAGTTTGTCTGTATCGGATACCTGTCGGTGACCTTATCGAGCAGATCGGCGAGCTCGACGAAAGCGGTCATGGCAATCCCGCCATGTGGAATGCCCGGCCAGCCCTCATGGCGGTGGTCGATGGTAATCTCCGTTCGAATGCTTTTCCGGTCAATCTGATAATCGGGTATTATCAATCCCTGCTCGCCACAAAAGCTGCAATGGTCATGGAAAAACTTCATATAATTTTGAGATTAATATTTCTTCCACAAAAGACGATTTTAAATATATACCAATCTTCAGATAAGGAGATTTTTGTCCAAACAAATTCACACTGTATCGCTTTTTTTGCCGAACCAAGAAAGTATTTGACAAAATCGAATATGCAATACAATTATAATGTGAGTATGGAAGCTCACAGCGCTATAAACCGGCGCAAAAACGGATTGCCAGTCGCACGAGCATAACAACCATCACAGGGAGGTAATACAATGATGAAAAATGCTTCAAAAATCGGAGGACTATTGAGTTTGGCGTTTTTTCTCCTCCTTACCAGCGACTCCCTTCCCAAGGATATCCATTACAAGATACTGAACATTGGAAAAATCTCCAGGTACAATGAGGATAGAATTGCCTTTCAGCATATACAGTTTGACGTCCCCGAAAATACGGTCTCTCAAACCGACAACTCCGTTGCCACCCTCCTGATCATAACTGACAGGAAGATGTACCTGCTGAAGGACGGTTACGATAATCCGTCAATAGCCAGGACCAAGTTGAACATTTTCCATACAGAGCGGCGGTTGACACAAAATGAAGATGTCTGGGCAAACCGCATAGATGCAAAACCGGACTTCATTCGCATCACCGAGAGAAGAATTGAACTACTCAGAAAGGTTGATGCTGTCGATGAACGTTCTGAGGATGCGAAAAAAAGCGAGACCCGCAGCACCGAAACGGAAGAGAAGAGCTTTGTCTCAAAGCATTTTGATAAGTTCTACCTTAACGTGAGAAATGAATTTCTGAAAAAGCATGTGAAGATTTTCAGGCAGCTCATGGCTAACAGGAGCAAATCGGGGTTGTTCGTTGAACGAACCCCCCTCCCGAAAGAAATTTTTGTTGGCGATTACGGTCAACCGACCAAATACTCCATCATCGCAAAAGCAAAAACCCTCGATGAGAAGATATACTACGCAGAAGATGCGGACGGCGATGGCATTACCGAAACCTTTTCGGTTCATATCCCCGATGGATTTATCTGGGGATATGAATCGGGACCGAATATCATCTTCATTTACAAGAACAAGGAAAAGGACATCGAGGATATTATCGGCACCCTGACAAACGAAGCGTATTACGGCACCGATGAAGAGGCAAGTACCATCAAGGAGAACATGAAGGATCGATTCCCCAAAGATGACGACCCTCAGAAGGTAAGAGAATGGATTAACAGGCTTGTGCCGACAATTGAGGATTAAAAAAGACTCTCTTACGACATATCAGAGCTAATTGTATTGTGCACCTCCAAAAACCGGTATTTACAGTGACCCCCACAATTGTAAATACCGGTTTTATGCATTGTGCGCACGGCGACACGACGTCGCGCATGCCAGCGCGATCAGTATATGCAAAAAAAAAGCTGGCCTGAGAGACATCATATTAATAGTTTTCGGAGGTCCCCTCATAGTAGCTCTTCAGCGCGCTGAAATACTCGTAGGAATTCCCTGAAACGCCACCGATGGTCACCTGAGGCTTTGATGTCGGACCGTGAAAATCAGATCCGGCGGTAATCAAGAGCCCGTTCGCCCGTGCAAATTCAATAAAAAATCGCACATCACTCTCATCATGGTATGTTGTTATCGCCTCTATCCCGTCAATCCCATAGTCAATAAAATGGGGGAGCAGATCCCGTCGTTTGAGAAACTTCGGATGCGCGAGAACAGAAACACCACCGGATCCCTTTATCACCTCAATAGCTTTCTGAGCATTAATCGATTCAAAGGGCACATATGCTTCTTTCCCCTCACTAAGGAAGCCGCGATAAAACTGAGAGAGCCGATTGCGGCTTTTATCACCCTGAATATACTCTGTTAATCGAGCATCAGATCTGTTTTTCTCATTCTTAAAAACCTCCACCATAATCGATGTCGCCGTTGGAGGACGATCCCCAATCATCTTCCAGATCCTCTCATCATCAAGGGCGAACCCGATGCTCTTCAATGCTTCAATGCGCTTCCGTGCCATGCCGAGACGGTAGTTCTTGATTATCTCAATAGTCTCTTTCAGCTGCTCATTCTTTTCGTCAATATAATACCCGAGAATATGCTGCTGTGAACCATCTTCCTCAAAAACGGTGGTAATTTCCACACCGGGAACATACTCGAGTGCAAACTGCTCCCCGACCGACTCGGCTGCGGGTATGGACTGCAGGGAATCGTGATCGGTAATTGAAATCGCCGCAAGGGATGCCCGGGAGGCCAATGCAAAAATCTCATCGACGGGGAGATCGGCATCCTCACTGAAGCTCGAATGTATATGCAAGTCGATATTTCCCATGCACGAAGATACTGAATCTACTTCCAGTTCTTGAGAGTATGTAAAATTTTTAAACTATCTTTTCTGGGAAGGAAATCGAGTGGATCGAGCGGAATATCGTTGGAGCGAATTTCAAAGTGCAGATGCGGCCCCGTAGAGTTTCCGGTGGTGCCGACGAGAGCAATGAGCTGACCCTTTTTAACAAATTCTCCCTTCTTGACAAACATAACCGAGAGATGTGCGTATTTCGTTGTATAACTATTACGGTGTTCAATTTCTACGGTGAGCCCATATCCTCCGGCATATACCGTAGCAAGAACCATTCCGCCCTTCGACGCATAAACCGGAGTGCCGGTTGGTGCCGGCATATCAATCCCCGGATGAAATCTTCCCCACCGCAAACCAAGAACAGAGCTGATCTCAATGACCTCTTCTATCGGCCATATGAACTGATCGTGATTGCTTACAATCATTTTACGCGTAACGCCCTGCGACTTGAGGTCCGCAAGGTACTCTTCCGAATAGGGGATGAAAACATAGTTGCCCAGAATATCCTTCATACTATAACAGCTATTGATCTTATAAACATCCCTCACGGGAGCGGAGAACTTCTTAGCATAGAAATAGAGGGTCCCCGGTGACTCAATCAAAACCCATTTGCCAAGAAGCCCACGATACTCCTGAATGTGATTATCATCAACGAAAACTTTTGTTACACCCCCTTCAGCGAGACTAAAGAGAATCGCGAAAGAAATTACTATGACTGCAAGCCTTTTCATCAGTACCTCTATACGTAAATATTTTAAACAGGATGCCTTTCGGGTTATTGTTTCTTCGTTAGAGCTTCAAAGGGAACAGCAGTCTTCCGAAGAACAAAAAACCATTGTGTACTCTCAACTCTGATTGTACACCACACCGGTTATTATATGCTTCGGTAATGAACCCGTTAATCCGTAATCACAAAAACGCTCAAAATAAAATTTCACCCTCATATGAATGCAGGCAGTGAAATAGTCCATTTCCTGCATGTAAGGAACACAACTACAGAACGAAGATATAGGGTGAAACGGATTAAGGCGTATCAACGTCTCTTCTGTTATTGCCGGTTTGTATGTATTCGCTCACTTCAGCTCATTTGTCAATAAAAAAACCTTCGGCGCCCCTCTGAATGCACCGTGCCACTGAGCGCGCCCTATTATCGATAGCACGTATGGTACATAATTCCCATTGCCCGAGCTCTCCGGAGCACACAACAGCTCTTGCTCGTGAATATTAATTGCTATTTAAGGATACTCTCGATTTTCATGAGCAGCGTATTTCTCTTAATATGTCTTCTCCTCAGGCAATAGTTATTTCGGGTAATAATATTCGACCCATAATCGGTTGAGAAAACACGCTCGTAACCGGCATTCGAACAGAGGTCAATCAGACTGAGATCATATCTCCCATAGGGAAAAGCGAAATATTTAATTCTCTTT
>CAZZCF010000134.1:0-12023 GCA_964652955.1 uncultured Leptospirales bacterium | reverse complement strand
GACGAGTGATTAGTGTTCAGTTGACAGCTATCAGTTATCAGTGAATAATCATGTGATTTCCTATTGGATGCCACTTGTTACTCGTTACTCGTTACATGTCACAAGTTACAAAATATCCATCGGTGTCCATCTACGGTTTCAAATTTGTCATCGCTTATCTGCAATTTTATATTACTGATCAATTGCAGCAGCTCACATCAATATATATCACCCCGGGCCTTTCCGCTTCACCACAACATAATTTCGGTACTCGCCGGGATACCAGCCGGTGAGCTTCCCTATTCTGTTGACGATTCGCCGCTTGATATCGCGCCACCCGGGGCGGAAGGATATATCCGCGGGATCAAACTCCACCGAATACTTTTTGATCCGATCCCGCATAACTGCCGGATGCCTCCCCCTGAAGGGCTTCATGCAGCGCGGATCCATCTCCTGCAGGTAATTATATTCACTCCGATGAGCGGCGGCGGAATAGTTTTCACCGTGATGGAGCCGGTCGTGCTGTTTTCTCTTCTCGGCCATTACCTCGGGCGGGCGAACCCAGCCGTAGTGGAAGATGCGACAGCCGGTATCGACAACCCGAATCTTCCTTCCGTCGACTCTGAAGCTCTGAGCCGACCGCCAGGACACTATCCCCCGATGATTCCTGATAAGGCGTATCTCCTTCCGATACCAGTGATAGGAGTCGCCGTACCAGTCATAGTTGCCGAAGAAATGCGTGTAGTCGAAGAGAAATCCCTCTACCGCTTCATCGCCCTGATACCGCTCGCAGTACTGCACTATACGCTCCCGATCCTCATCGTGAAAGACCTCGTCGGCCTGAATGTAAAATGCCCAGTCGCCGGTGCACTGGAAGAGGGCCATATTGCTCTGAACGGCGAGGATCCGACCCTTGACGGTAAAGCGCGGATCCCAGACTGTTTCAATTATTCGTATCCGGGGATCGCCGATTCCCCTGATAACTTCAAGCGTTTCATCTTCCGATTGACCGACAGTGATAACCAATTCATCGACGACAGGGAGAATGGAGGTAATCGACTCCACGAGGGGATACCCGAGCATGACACCATTCCGCACGGTCGAGAAGCCGGATATAGTAATGCGCTTCTCCATCGCTTCTCCTATCTGCAGCTCCACTCTCTGAGAATACGCACCCGGGATAAAACACGCTTCCCCTTCTCCATCCGGTACCACACGCGGATCACCTGGCACAGACGGATGCTGTCCCTGCTCCCCTCGGCGCCTCCCCGGACATAGTAGCTCGTGTTCGGAGCGAAGTAGAATGTCAGCTCAGCCCCGTCCCACTTCAGCTCACAGAGCTCATCGGCGAGATAGATAACCCGCCCCCTGTATGTCTTCAGGGTGCCTTTCTTCCCGGCATAGGATGCGGACGAAAACAGCACAATCATCATGGCAAGTGCTCCAATCACATATCGTGACTTCATCTTGTGCCTCCCTTTATGAAAAATACCGGCTTCTCCGTATATGCTGACATGCAGAGAAGAATCTGCTGCAGCAAACCCCTCGACATATCCCGGGCATATTCCGGGAAGCGTTATCAGTGAATGAAGTCGAGTACGGTATACAATTATCACGCGAACACTCATCTTCTCCTGAAGAGAGGTAATGCCAGCTCCATTTCCGTTCCTGAACTCCATCGTCGGAGATATCATGTCTATATCATCATCATAATTTTAACAAATAAAAAGTTAAATTATTTGACAATTTTTTTAAAGAACCTACGATGCCTGACGAATAAATACATCACGTCGCCCCTCTCCGGGGGGATAAAACCTCTCACAGCGAGATACATATCAGGAATTATCATGCGTCAGTATCGATTCTCCGCGATCATCCTGTCAGCGCTCATCATGATGCTGCTCTCCTTCGCAATTCCGTCCCGAAGCGCTCATCCGCTTTCAGATTTTTTCGAATGGGGCATCTCGAAAGAAGAGACGATACGCCGTTACGCATCGCAGAATCACCGTATGCTCACACCCGCGTCTGATCCGTCATATAAAAACAAGATCATGAGCTACATCATCGCCATTGACCAGGATTTAAAACCGAAAATCGCCATTATCCGGAGCTCGAACGGAATAGTGAGGGATTTTCTCCTGATCGACAACACCCTGTACTCGGTTCTCGAAAGACACGGAATCATCACCCCGGAAAAAAGGGATGATATTGTCAAGACGCTCACCGCGAAATTCGGCTCACCCTCGATTCAACGCGACAAGAAAATTACCATATACTCCTTCAGGGGAGAAGAGACAAAGGCGCTGCTCATACTTCATGACCGGTCATCGGATACGCAGTGCACCATATACTTCTATGCGCGGAATCTCTTCAAGATGCTGATCTCCCGGTAACGTTCTCACAACCGGAACCATCGGGAGCTGTATCCCGTCAGCTCAAATTTTTATCGCTTTTTATACTTGACATGAAAAAGTGGTGAATACATAGTTGCTTTTCATATTAAGCTTCCCGGAAGCGGAAGAGCATAACGAGGATAGCAGATTGGCTAATATCAAATCAGCAAAGAAACGAAACCGGCAGAACGAAAAGCGCCGATTGAAAAATCAGGCGGTGAGATCCTCCATCCGATCGGCAGCGAAAAAAGTTATCAAGGCCGTGGAATCAAAGGACGAGCGCGATCCCGAAAAGATCAGGGAGCACTATCGTACCTTTGTGAAGACCATTGACAATGCGGCCAGAAAGAGAGTCGTACATTCGAATACCGCAGCGAGAAAGAAATCCCGGCTCGCCAAAAAGGTCAATGCTGCTTTATCGCAGTAACCCTTTCAAACAAAGGTACCTTCTTGAAAAAATCCGAAATAGTTGAAAAGCTCTGTCGAAGAAGCGGTATTCATGAGAGGGAAGTCCGGTATGTTATTGACAACTTTCTCGATACGATTCTTGAGTCCGTACAGAATGGCGAGAATGTGGAGCTGAGAGGATTCGGCGTCTTCTACCGGTCAAAGCGGAAGGAACGAAAGATCTATTCCCCCATTGCGGGGAAGAAGATTGATATCCCTGAAAAGGTCATCATCGCCTTCAGGGCAAGCAAGTCAATCGAAATGAGCGCGGGCGCTTAGCTCAGCTGGGAGAGCATCTGCCTTACAAGCAGAGGGTCGGCGGTTCAATCCCGTCAGCGCCCAAAGAAGCAGAAAGGGTATATCGATACCCTTTTTTTATTTACCATCACGACTAAATCCTCCTGCTTGATCTAATACAGGTAAAGAATTCAGACGGGATTCAGAGGATTACATGAATTGATAATCCTGTTTATCATAATCCACGCATGCATCACCATAAAGAATAGCCAGTATGTATCATCTACAACCGGGAAGTTTCTCATCACCGATTAAAAATATCCATTAGACCCCGCAATCCTGCTGAAAGAGGAGTTCTCGTTCAGGATGGCGCGTCATATTATAACGGGAACCGAATGGTGAATTCTGTTCCTCCTCCTCTGGAGATATTCATCTCCCCTTTGAGCTGCATCTGAACAAGCTGAGAAACAAGCTTGAGTCCCAGCGTGTTTGTTGTTCCGGCATTGATGTTTCTCGGCAGTCCAACGCCGTTGTCCCTGATGGAGAGAACTCCCGATCCGTTCGTCTTTTTCATGCCGATAGTAATGCTGCCCTTCCCTTTGACGGACGGCGGAAAGGCATGTATGAGCGAGTTGGAGAGTATCTCATTGATGATGAGACCGCAGGGAATCGCCCTGTTGATGCCCATTCTCGGCATCTCCACATCGATATCTATTGCGATAACTCTCCTTCCGGTTTTATAAATCTGATACAGATCCCGAACCAGGGCGTGAATATACTCGGAGAAATCGATTGAAGAGAGATCATCCGATCGGTAGAGCCGCTCGTGAACCAGCGCCATCGTCCGTATCCTCTGCTGCGCCCTGTAAAGCACCGATTTCGCCGTGTCATTATTTATTCTGTTTATCTGAAGATCCAGCAGGCTGGAAATCACCTGAAAATTGTTCTTCACGCGGTGATGAATCTCCCTGAGGAGAACCTCCTTCTCGCGGAGGGAATCGCGAATCTCCTCCTCCGCCTCCTTCCGATGGGTGATGTCCTCGGCAACACCGGTGACACGGTAGATATTCCCCCAGCTGTCGGATATGGGATAGGCGTTATTCCCGACCCATCGGAGAGAGCCGTCGGGGAGAATGACCCTGAACTCCTCGTAGGTATGCTCGCCCCGGATCTGCTTCTCCTGATTGGCCTGCACCATCTCGACGTCGTCCCGGTGAATATGTTCCATCCACCTCGCCGGATTGCGATACAGCTCATCGTGCGATTCGCCGAATATCTCCTCGTAGGCGGGGCTCACGTAGAGCATACTTTTCGAGGCCGGATCGGTCATCCAGAATATCTCCCTGATGTGGTCGGCCATCATCCTGAATCGCTCCTCGCTCTCGCGAAGGGCATCCTCGGCACTCTTCTTATCGGTGATATCGCGAATTATCGATAGGATAACCTTCTCGCCTCTCAAATCGATAAGCGTGCTTCGCACCTCAGCCCACCGGATTCCGCCTTTCGGCCGCGTTACCTGATAGATGCTCGGGTCCGGAACCTCCTCTCCGGACAGAATCTGTTCCATTCGATCTCGCACAATTTCACGATATTCCGGGTCCACTATCATCGTTGCATCCATGCCGATGATGTCGGCGGGAGCAATACCGTAGAAGTTGCAGATTGCATTATTCGCCATCACAATACGTCCCCCGCCGATTATGAGAATGCCGTCCCTGATCTCCTCGAAGAGGGTCCGGAAAGACTCCTCGGATCGCTTCAGCGCCTCCTCGGCACGCTTCCGTTCGGTGATGTCGCGGACAATTATCTGTATCGCCTTCCCTCCCTGATATTCGATGATAACTCCTATCAACTCGGCATCGAACTCGGTTCCGTCGACTCGAAGCAGCTTGTACTCGTAGACGGGGGACCTCCCGCCCTCCTTAATCAGCTTCGCAACACGCTCCCGGGCGACACCCCTGTATTCAGGGTGCACAAGATCGGCAACCGAGCTCCCGACGAGCTGATCGGCGCTTTCCGCACCGAGGAGCCCAACACCGGCTTCATTGATAAAGAGAATTTCGTTTCCCCGGTGAACAACAATCATGTCGGGCGAGAGCTCGACGAGCTGCCGGTACCGCTCCTCACTCTCACGAAGGGCATCCTCGACACGCTTGCGATCGGTTATGTCACGAGATGAGCCAAAAAATCCAACAATTGCACCATTTTGATCAAATAACGCCTGTACTCTGTTCTCCATCCAGACAGTGTGCCCCTCTTTATGGTAATATTCTACATCGATGTTGACATACCTGTCCGTATTTAAACCCTTCTCTTCATAACGCTTAATCTCCTCTAAAACCCCCTTCCGAATCCTCTTATTAGACGCCGGTGTCATCATCTCTTCCAGAGCTTGCTTTTTCCGCTCTTCGGGCGTAAATCCAAGCACCTTCTCGACAGATGGGCTCATATAGGTTACCATGAGAGACAGATCGGTGGTCCAGACAACATCGGCCATGTTCTCAGCCAGGAATCTGAATTTTTCCTCGCTCTCGCGAAGGGCATCCTCGGCACGTTTGCGCTCGGTTATGTCGCGGCAGGTGCCTATATAGCCAATAAATGTGCCATCAATGTCAAATAATGGCGTGGCATTCGTTTCGAAGAGGACATCACGGCCGTCCCTAGTCCTCATCCTGTCCTCCAGCCCCACTATTCTCTTACAATTTGCCATGATCTCAGAGAATATCTCGCCGACTCTCTCCGCCTCGTCGGGGGACATGTAATGAAAGGGGGTCTTGCCAATTATTTCTGAGACCGGGTATCCCATTATCTTCTCCGCCTGCGGGCTCACATAGGTGTAGATACCGTTTCCGTCTACCTGCCATACCCAGTCGACTACATTTTCAACCAGTGCACGGTATTTCTCCTCGCTCTCGCGCAACCGTTCCTCTGCCATCTTCCGCTCGGTGATGTCCTGGACGGTGCCTGCGTAGCCGGCAAATGCCCCCTCCTCGCTGAAGACCGCCCTGGTCTCATTGTGCACCCAGATAAGTTCCCCGTCCGATCGTATCGCCCGATAATCCAGTGCAAAGGGCTCCTGTTGCTCGATTGCTTGCTGTATGGTATTCTGCCAAAGGGCAAGATCGTCGGGATAAACGTAGGACCGGGCTAATTCATAGGAGGGTTCCCTGTGCTGTGCCTTGAATATCCGGTACGCTTCATCGGACCAGGCAGCCCTGCCGGAGATGAGATCCCACGACCAGTTGCCGATCCTTGCAATGCTCTGCGCCAGCTTGAGCTGCTCCTCGCTCTCGCGAAGGGCATCCTCGGCACGCTTCCGTTCGGTGATGTCGCGGACAATTATCTGTATCGCCTTCCCCCCCTGATATTCGATGGCAACTCCCAGTACCTCGGCATCGAACTCGGATCCGTCGATTCGAAGCAGCCTGTACTCGTTGAAGGATGATTTCCCGGTTTCCCTATACCACTTTTTATTACGCTTCCATGCAAAATCCCTGTATGCGGGGTGCACAAAATCGGCAATCGAGCTCCCGACGAGCTGATCGGCGCTATCCGCACCGAGGAGCCCGACACCGGCTTCATTGATAAAGAGAATTTCGTTTCCCCGGTGAACAAGAATCATGTCGGGCGAGAGCTCGACGAGCTGCCGGTATCGCTCCTCGCTCTCCCGCAACCGTTCCTCTGCCATCTTCCGCTCGGTGATGTCCTGGGCTGTGCCTAGGTAGCCGGCAAATGCCCCCTCCTCGCTGAAGACCGCCCTGGTCTCATTGTGCACCCAGATAAGTTCCCCGTCCGATCGTATCGCCCGATAATCCAGTGCAAAGGGCTCCTGTTGCTCGATTGCTTGCTGTATGGTATTCTGCCAAAGGGCAAGATCGTCGGGATAAACGTAGGACCGGGCTAATTCATAGGAGGGTTCCCTGTGCTGTGCCTTGAATATCCGGTACGCTTCATCGGACCAGGCAGCCCTGCCGGAGATGAGATCCCACGACCAGTTGCCGATCCTTGCAATGCTCTGCGCCAGCTTGAGCTGCTCCTCGCTCTCCCTGAGCACCTCCTCGGCACGCTTGCGCTCGGTGATATCAAGGACGATGCCCTGAATATGGGTAATCTCCCCCTTCAAATCCGGAAGGGCGCAGTTCCGGTCGCTAAACCACCGAACATCACCCGATCCGGTGATCAGACGGTATTCCTGAGACCACTCCATCACACCCTCCTGAAGGTACCGGGCAACTTCCCCCTCAAGTCGAAGATCATCCTCGGGGCAGGTAATGCCGTGCCAGCTCACGCGCCCTGACAGGAAGTCCTCCGTTGTATAGCCGAGAACCTTTTCCACATTGTCGGAGACATATTCCACCGGCCACTCGCCGGGCTTGATGCGCCAGACAAAGACAAGTACCGGGCTTCTGTTTATTATATTCTTGAATTCCTGCAGTTTCTCAGAATAGCTGCGCAGCTCCTGCTCGGCCTCCTTCCGCTCGGTGATATCTTCGTGAGCGCCTATCATCCTGACCGCTTCGCCCCGCTCATCGCGCTCAACCACCCGCGCCCGGGCACGAATCCAGCGGTACCGGCCGTCTTTTGTTCTCAGGCGGAACTCGTTCTCGTAGAGGTCGGGCTTCGTCCCGAGATAGGTCTCGGCAACTTCCAGGGCATGCTCGAGATCCTCGGGATGTATCAGGTCGCGCCAGCTCTCATAGGATGCGGGAAATTCAAAGGGCTCGTATCCGAGCATGGCATAATAGCGGGGACTGAAGAAGAGCGTATCGGTTTTGAAATTCCACGTCCAGATTCCGTCCGTTGTAGCCTCAAGGGTTTCCCGCAGTTCGCTCTCCAGCCGCTTCTGATCGGTAATGTCCATACCGGAGCTGAGCGTTCCGCTTATCCTGCCATTGCGGTCCCGCACTGCCATGTTGCGCCATTGAATCAGCCGCTCCTCGCCTCCCCCGGTGACAACGAGATCGCAAACCCGTTCACCCGGCTCGACCTTCCCGGAGATCAGGCTCCGGAACATCGACCGTATATTCTCTCTCCTTCGCGTCGGAACGAAGTTCTCGAACCAGTTTTTCCCGACAATCTCCTCCCGTTCGTATCCGAGGAGATTGCAGCATGCCCTGTTCGCCAGGGTGACTTGCTGATCGCGATCGATGCCCACAACCAGTGCGCCGATGAGATCGAGGTACGGCTCGACCTCCTCCTGCGAATATTCAAGCGGCGGTCCGGTTCCGCGGTATCGCCCTTCCCCCTTTTCGAGCTCCCTTTCCCGCTCATGGCAATGAAGCGCCGCTTCGATTACGGCGATGAGCTGCTCCCTCTGAACCGGCTTCACAATATATCCGGAGGGCTTCATCTCCCGGAGGCGGGAGAAGGTGTCACTCGATACATCATCGATACTATAAATGAGCGGCGCCCGAAATGCCTTCATAATTCGCTCGCCGGGTGCCGTACTATTACTCCCCTGCGGCAGTGATCCGCTCACAATAATCACACCGGTCTCGGATCCCACCGTCAGCCCAAGCGCCTCCTCTTCCGAAGCAGCCGATCGAACGGTGCCGTAGCCCAAGCCATCAATCGCCCTCCTGATATCTTCAACTGCAGTCGGATCTCTGTCCACAACGAGTATATAATTTTCCGCGCTCTCTTTCATAGCACATCTCCGTGAGGTTGTTACCGGTCACGCATGATACAATAGAATTATGCAATGATCCGCAATTGAGTATGCCACCTCAACGAAAAACATCTTCCGAAATATTACACTCAGCGATATTTATGCTCTCAATCGATAAAGAGAAGAGAACAAACGTGGCGATAGATTCGATCGTCCCGCGAGAGAAGCTCGGTTTCCGGGGTGTGGGATATACATATTACAATAGTTGTTCAACATGTTTTGTTCAATCGTTCAATTTCATCTCGGAAAAACAGGCTCATTTCAGACGTGGTGATTAAACTGTCCCTCTCTTTTCACTACCGGTTAACATTCAAATCAACAATAATACTAATTATAGAAGAATTCAATAAATTCAGAAAAAAAATGTCATATGCAGTTCGAAACCTGTTAATTAATGTTCCGGGCATCCCGCAGGTATTCGATTATCTGTTGAATGTTCTTTACCATTGATGCAGCCCCCAGCTCTATCGCTTCGCGGGGCATGCCGAATACCGTTGAGGACGCCTCATCCTGCGCTATGGTTATCGCCCGGGCTTCCTTCATTTCGTATAGCCCGCTCGCGCCATCGGCTCCCATGCCGGTGAGCAGCATGCCGATTGCCCGCGATCCGGCGACCTGTGCCACGGAGCGGAAGAGGACATCAACCGAGGGCCGGTGCCTGTTAACTGGCAGCCCGTTATTGATCTCAACAAAGTACCCGTCGGAATCCTGCTTTAGCAGCATATGCCTGTTTCCCGGCGCAACGAGAGCAACGCCCCGGAACAGCCGATCGCCCTGCTCCGCCTCCTTTACATACAGGGGAGACAGGGAGTTCATCCGGTTTGCAAAGGCCTCGGTAAACTTTTCGGGCATGTGCTGTACAATCGCTATTCCCGGCACATCTTCGTGCAGATTGCTCAGAATCTCCGCTATTGCCTCCGTTCCACCCGTCGAGGCCCCAAGGGCGATAACGGTCTCGCTGCTCACCGACGATCGAGACGGTTTCCCAATCGGTAAGATAACATCGGCGGAGTGCTTCTCCAAAACCTGAATCGGCGGCACCGGCATTTTGCCTTTCCGCTCGATCTTCCGCTTCACCTTCGAGGAGCTCGCTATTACCACCTTTTCAATCAGCTCGCTGGAGAACCGATCCCATGATGCCGCATCATCCCGCTTCGGCTTCAGAATAAAATCAACCGCTCCCAGCTCGAGCGCCTTGATCGTTTCAGCAGCGCCCTTTTCGGTAAATCCGCTCACCATGATCACCGGCATCGGATTGGCCACCATGATCTTGGATAAAAAGGTCAATCCGTCCATGCGGGGCATCTCGATATCGAGCGTCAGGACATCCGGGGAGAGCTTTCGTATCTTATTGACGGCAATATAGGGATCGAGCGCGGTCCCAACCACCTCAATCTGCCGCGAGCGGGAGAGCGCTTCCGCCAGCATCTTCCGCATCACTGCGGAATCGTCCACAATAAGCACCTTGATACCTTTCATTCCTGCAATCTCCTCGCGTAGTTTAGCTCATCGGAATACACGCGCTCACGCATCACCTTTCCCGTTGTCTTTTTCAAAAACACCCTGCCGGTCAGAACATCCATCAGTACCTTTCGGGTGTACGTTCCCCCCGTATCTTCCTCGAGAATGGGGATATCTTCTATCTCCAGCATTACCTTTGCCAGCCGCACATTGTCTATCGGCACGGTGACGGAGCTTTTCAAATTGAGCACGCTTCCCCCTCCGAATACCTTTGCAATGAGATTCCTTTTCCGGGCACCCCTCTTCAGGAGATCCTCGATCAATTCATTGATGGCCGAGATGCCATACCGCGCCGAGCTGTCACGAAAGAGATCATCCTTGACGATTCGGCCCGGCAGCATAAAGTGATTCATTCCCGATACCCGCTCTTCGCTGTCATGCAGACATACCGCCACACAGGAACCGAGGAGCGTGCCGATTAACTCGTCCGATGCCGATACGAAATACTCGCCCGCATGTATTGTCTTGATCGGCTTCCCGTAGGTGCTTCTGTTTCTCAGATACATCATCCCCTTCCCGGTGCTCCGAATAGCTGCCACCAGCATCCTTCGCGCGATTCCGAATGAAGCTTATCGGTGCTCTAAAAATCTCTCCCTATAATACATAAAAATGACAAAAAGCTGCTCCTGGTTGCCCCCTCTTTGCAGATGAAAGGGGGCAATTCCGCCTCACTCGAACATAATCATCCTGCCGTAGGTGCCCTTGTTCATGAAGGCATTTTCGATATATTCCTGCTCCAGCCTGATAAACTCGGAGCTCCCCTCGTTATTGCTGAGAAACCTGCGAAACACCTTTCCGTTAAGGGGATTGAAATATATCTTCCTCCGCGCGTGTCCCCCCAGGTCATCAACGAGTACCGGAATTTTCTCGAGGGTGAAATATTCATGCATGAATTTCATGGTGCCGACGGTGCCGTAGTGAACGCGCGCACTGTATCCGTTGAGATACGACGCGCCAAATATCTTGGCGCTCAGCCTCTTCCGGTCTCCGCCGAGCTTGACCATTTCTCCGATAACATGCTCCATGCTGGTAATGCCGTGACTGGCAATCTCATCGCGAAAAATTCCCTCGGTGCCAATCGTTCCCGGCACAATGAAATGTCCCATACCGCCGATACGACGAACCGAATCGTAAAGACATACCACCACGCATGAACCGGTTACTGTTCCCAGGATGCACTGTTCCTCTGTCGCAAAGTATTCGCCGGGTGAGATAATATACAGGGTTTTCCCCCACCTGCTGTTTCTGTTCTTTATCATAATGGTCCCATATGCCCGCTTAACCGATTAATTTCTGAACGGTTTCAACCAGCCCTTCCGGCTGAAAAGGCTTCACTATCCAGCCCGAGGCTCCCGCATCTTTCCCCTCTTTTATCTTGCTCTCCTCCGCTTCGGTGGTGAGAATTAATATAGGCGTAAACCGATCCGTTTTGCGAAATTCCTTCACGAAGGTGATTCCATCCATAACCGGCATGTTCACGTCCACAATGCAGAGAGAAATCTCGTCCCCCGCATCGCGCAGAGATGAAACTTTCTCAATAGCATCCGCTCCATCCTCTGCGTGCTCAATGGCGTAGCCCTCCTTCTTGACTGCATACTCCACGCTTGTTCGTATCGTTGGCGAGTCGTCTATAACTAAAATACGCTTCATCAACGCCTCCTTTTAAATAGGTATCGTACCAAGCATTAACTTTCAGCAGTGCCTAAAAGATGCGAACCTCCTGCCTTACGCTCAAGGTCAGCATATCCGATATCGCCGATTTGAGCACTTTCCTGTGT
>CAZZCF010000133.1:0-12080 GCA_964652955.1 uncultured Leptospirales bacterium | reverse complement strand
TTCATCTACAGAGATGGGTTTTAACGCTTCAGGCTCGTCGAAATCAGCGACGGTATCTCCGATGTCAAAGTCATCAAGCCCCATTATGGCGACGATTTCACCGGAGGTAACTTCCTCTTTGGTTTTTTCTTTTCCCAATCCTTCAAAAAGATACAGTTCATTTATGACTGATTTGTTTATCTGGCCGTTTCTCTGAACAATGGAAACCTGGTCGCCCATTTTAATGCTTCCCCGGTGTACTCTTCCGACGGCGATTCTCCCCGTATATGAAGAGTAATCCAGTGAGCTAATCTGTAATTGTAGACTTCCGGGATTATCTTCCGGCGGATCGAAGTATTCAATAATAGTATCCAGCAGATAGGAAACATCGTTCGTTGGTGTTTTCCAGTCGGGGCCCATCCATCCCTGTTTTGAAGAACCGTAAACAGTCGGGAAATCCAGTTGTTCTTCCGTAGCGGTCAGAGAAAGCATCAGTTCGAAGACACGTTCATTTGTCTCCTGCGGATTGCAGTTCGGTTTATCAACTTTATTTATAACCACTATGGGTTTTAAGCCCATCTCCAGCGCCTTTTGCAGAACAAAACGTGTTTGCGGCATGGGTCCTTCGAAAGCATCGACCAGCAGCAGCACCCCGTCAGCCATGTTTAAAACGCGCTCTACCTCTCCTCCGAAATCCGAGTGGCCGGGAGTGTCGATAATATTTAGTTTTGTTCCTTTGTATCGTACTGATACATTCTTGGATAATATCGTTATCCCCCTCTCCCGTTCCAGATCGTTCGAATCCAGAATCAAATCCTGCACTTCCTGATTGTCCCTGAATAATTTCACCTGATGCAGAATTCTATCGACCATGGTTGTCTTCCCATGATCAACATGCGCGATAATTGCAATATTTCTTATATCCATATATCAACTTCTTATTTATCAATTTTAAGGCATATGTCAATTTCTTTGATCATTCGTCAAGCACAATGCATCTCTGTTTTATGGGAGGGGACTATACGGATTATTCAATTGGCCCGCCGGCGGGCCAATTGGGCGACCGGTCGCCCAATTTTGCAACCGGTTGGGAAATTCGAACTGTTTCGAAACGGTATGAGCTGTGCGAGGATTCTTATCATCTATGTGAATCACCGTGATGATTGTACATCTCCTGTTTTTTCAGATCCAGCATTCCCCTTTCCCCTGTACTGCAGAGCCTCATCGGTACTTCAATGTAAATCATCATAAAGCACTGAATAATAGTATTGACAGGATGTTATACTTTCGGAGACAATACAAAAAATCGGTAAATATAACTGCTAAATCGTTCAGAATAATAACATAACGTATCACGTATTTTCAAAAATGATGCTTCAGGACTTGCCGGATTGGTATATTCTTGCAACCTACATTATAAATCAGGATGAAATAGATGAATATTAATTTTATTACCTCAAAATATGATCAAGAAGATATCATACTCAAGAGCCGGGCGCAGTATCTCTTTGTCTTCTCTGCTGTGCTGGCAGTTGTCGTATCCATTCTGTTCACGGTGGCAATGTTCAGAACGACAGATGCGAGCATCCTGTACATATCAATGGTTCCCATGATAGTTACTGGAGCGGCCTGTCTTTTCCTGATACCTGCAGGAAGATACAATACTGCTGCATATCTCCTGCTTTTCATTGTCGCCGGTGGCCTCGTATACAACATACTTTCAACAGCGGAAGGCGCGTCATACTATAAAGCAGCCGTTTACGCTCCTGGGTTTATCGTGCTCACTATTCTCTTTGCGAACAAGAAGTTGGCCACTGTATTTGCAGCATTATTTCTCAGTGTCGATATAATATACTTCTTCATGATGAGAAAGGCGGGAGTTGATGAACAATTTTTAAGAGACGCGATACGAACCGCAATCGGGTCGATTTTTCTCACATACATTATTGCCGTTCTGCTCGAGAACACGCTCAGAAAGGCAGTCGTAAGATCTCAGGAGGAATCCGAGAAAAATATGAATCTCTACCGCAGCACCGCGGATCTCATGGAGGAGATCACGGAGCTCATCGGGAAGCTATCGTCATCATCGGATATCATGGCAAACACCTCACGGCAGTTCTCCGAAAATGCGCAGAACCAGGCCGCCTTTGTCGAGGAGGTCACCTCCACGGTGGAAGAGGTGTCCGGCGTTGTCGAAAACGTCTCCAAGAATGTCGGCGAACAGTTCAACAGCATCAATCAGGCCATAGCCACCATGGAGGATCTCTCGGAAATCATCGAGGGAATGGGAACCGGCATACGGGAGGCCATGAAGACGACGGAGGGCATTTCGGTGAGAATAAAAGACGGAGAGGAATCTCTGAACAACATGAACAGCAGCATGTCAAAAATCATTGAAAGCTCAAACGAGATGACCACTATTGTCGGAATCATCAACGACATCTCCGATCGGATAAACCTCCTCTCGCTGAATGCGGCTATCGAGGCTGCCCGTGCCGGCGATGCGGGGCGGGGCTTTGCCGTCGTGGCAGACGAGATATCGAAGCTCGCCGATCAGACGGCGGCGAGCATCAAGGAGATTGACGGGCTCATCAAGGTGAACAATGACGAGAGCAATACCGGCATGTTAAATGTCAGGAAAACAGTTGAATCCATACAGACGATAATCGAGGGAGTCAACACTATACAGGATATGATGAATGAGATATCATCAAACATGCAGCAGCAGCTCGGAAAAAATGAGGAGGTGAACCGGAGTACCGGTGATGTGAAAGTGCGTTCCGACGAGATTAAAACGGCCACTGACGAGCTGAAAACGGTCATCGATGAGATATCAAAATCGGTCTTCAATATCAACGAGCTGATTCAATCCAATGCCAGCGGTGCCGAAAAGATGGCGGAGAATTCCGAGGCGGTAGAGAATGTTTCGATTCTGATGAGGAATAAAGTCGAATCATTTGGCACGAACAGAAAAGAGCAATGAGATGCCTTGTGAGAAGTCTATCTTCCTGTCATCTCCTTTTATTCAGACAGCACTTCTTATACTTTTTCCCGCTTCCACAGGGACAGGGATCATTTCGCCCCACTTTTCCTCCCTTTGGTTTGATCATGCTTCTCACAGCGGTTCGAAATTTTGTTCTGGTATCCTGCTTGAATATCCTGCTCAGGATATGATATAATTTGGGGTGTTTTTCTGCCAGGGATGAGGGGTTCTCGAAAAAATATTCGCTTACGACGGCAAAGAATTCTGCGCTGTTCGTGCCGGCATAGGGATTTATTCCCGATTTTCCCCGAATAATTCTATTGGTTTCCTCTTCAACGATTCGCAGCCATTCAGCAGCGGTTTTTTTATCCATGAGAAGTGCGGGAGTGCCGTCAATACTGCCGTCAGCTCCGTCGATTTTATGAGCAAATTCATGTATTCCCACATTGGTGCTGTCCCTGCTGTTTTCAAATCCGTAATACAGAGCGGGTTTCGAGATGATCATTGTTCCGCCGTAGTGGGTGACCAGTCCGAGGAGATTCCCGTTTTTACTGGAAAATCCATATTCATCGTCGAAGTTTGTCGGATAAACGAGAATCTCCCCAAGCGTATCGTATTCCCATTCAGGGTAATTGAATACGGGGATGATTGCACTGGCGGCAACCAGAACCCTGCTTCTGTCATCAATCTCTGTATCAATCCCGGTAATCCGTTTCTCCCCGAGGAAAATTTGAATTTCACGCCTGAAACGCTCTTTCTCCTCTTCATTCAGGGTGTTATAGTAGGAAACTTCCGAGTTCAGAATAGAGTGCCATTCCACCGGAAAAGGGGTTTGCAGTATTCTCCTTCTCCGCCGGTATTTTCTCATAAAGAAGAGATGGAGCGTGAGAAAGAGTGCTATTGAGAAGAGGGATAGTGAAATCATATGGATGATATTCTCGCTCTCAAAGCTCGAGAGTGAAGATATGAGTACGGCCGTTATGGTCGTCAGGAGAAAAGAGGAGATAAGTGATAGTTTATACGCCAGTTTGTAAATTTTTGTTGTCAGTGTCATGATGTTGGTCCTTCCCCCCTGTCGAATCGAAAATCAGGATTGATACTTTTGCTTTCCGTAATAGCGGCCTTTCCTATTCTTCCACTGTTGAAGCAGAGTATGCGGTTCGGTTTGAAATACGAGCATCCGTGCACAGCATATCACACTCCCTGACGTTAAACAGAGAAGGTTGTCGTGAAGCAGTTTATGAATTTTATATAATCGCGTGCAATGCTCTCCTGCGTGATAATCTTCTGAAAAGGTGCCGTTTTGCCGGAGACCCCGTGAGAAATTATATCCCCCGTGATACCGGCCTCCATGATTTCGAAGAGTGCATACTCGCCGAGGAAGAGCTGATTGGCCGCAATATAACCGGCAGTGTTGAGTACATCTCGCATTTTTCCTCGGTGGACGATGAAGATAGGAATAGCACCTTCATCAGCCGTGATTCCCTGTTCCTGTATCAGGGGAACGCTCTCAACATCTGTGATGTAATAATATTTCTTCTTCCCGGCATTCATGATTATTCCCTCCGCCGAAGGATTCGGGGTGATTTTTCCCGCCTCCGTGACTGCATATATCATGCGGGTTTCAATTGCAAGCGGTTTCGTCTCCACAGGGCAGGTAATCTGAGTTCGGGATTATTTTAGTGCTGTTACCTTTTAAGCCAAATTTTTCTTGAAGATTTATTATTATCTGATAGGATTCCCCTAACTCAATAGAAAATCTTATTTCTTTTTGTGAGGTTTCTATATTGAACTAAATGTCGAAATGGAGTTATCAACATGGGGAAGAAGGATAAGGGAACCGTAAAAACGAAGAAGTCTGCGGAAAAGACCCTAAAGGAAAAACGTCAGGATAAGAAAGACAAGAAGTCGAAAAGGGAAAAGTAGCAACTGCCCTTTCGTTTTAAGATATATCTGGCTGTGGTGGTATCCCCCAGTATATCTGCCAGCATATTACGTTATCTATGATTTTTCGCACGAGAATATAATTACAAAACCAATAGTTATCGGTACTTTTTTCCTTGTTAATAATCTCATTCAGATATCTTGATACAGCATATGCAAGAATCAGAGAAACAGACATCTTAAAGAGCTTCCGCAGATCCTGGCAGTACTCGTATTCATATTCATTGAAAACAACATTAACCCTCCGCCAGTTCCCTTTCAGGTCTCTCTTTTGATATTTGATCCTTGCATACGTCTTGATCATTCTTTTATTATCATACATTATTCTCTGTATAAGATATTTTATGATGGAATTTCTTGATTCACCAATTAGCGATACAACTCTATCCAGCTCATGCAGGGTGTTTTGGTGTACGTGCAAAGTGGTTTCAATAAGCATAATATCCTCCCATCGTATGCAGTCTATATCCAATACGATTTGCAATGGAGTAATATAAAAAAATTCAGTTTTACATATTGCGGGCCTTATTTTGGGGATCTCATTAAATTCAGCCTCTCCTAAACTGAAACCATATCATACTATACAAACGTATAGGACACTATCTGTCGCACCTCCTGTGGTATATTAATATCACAGGTGCATGTATCCCCTGGATCGGCGGTTCCCGATGCGGCAGCAATTCAATGAGTCCGGGTTCATCGGGGAAACCCTCGAAAAGTCCCTTGCTCGAAAAGGGAAGTTCGGTGACAATGGGGACACACAGGCACTGCATTGATAATACTCCCTTCACGGTGCGGAGGTACGGATGCATACGTGGTCAAGGAGAGATGCGGATTGATGATGAGTAAAAGGAAAACAGAACGGGGGCGCATTCTCAGCAAGTCAACCTTTCTCAGGGGGCTTCAGTGCCGGAAATCGCTCTACCTCAATGCGTATCGTCACGAGCTCCGTGATGAGACAGGTGAAGATCTCCTGGCGATATTCAAAAGGGGAAACGAGGTTGGCGAGCTGGCGCAGAGCCTCTTTCCCGGCGGAATAAACGCGAGCCCCGAGAAGCCCCTGAAGATTAAGGAATCGGTTGCGTATACCAGAAAGCTGATGTCGGAGGGGGCCGGGACGATATACGAGGCGGCCTTTCTGCACAAGGGGCTCCTCTGTTATGTGGATATACTGGTCAACGATAACGGGAAGTGGAAGGTGTACGAGGTGAAGAGCTCGACCTCCATATCCGATGTGAACCTCATGGACGCCGCCTTCCAGTACTATCTTATAACCGAATCGGGAATTCCCATCGATGATATTTTTCTGGTGCATATAAACAATCGGTACGTGCGTTACGGAGCGCTCGACATACAATCCCTCTTTACCGTTGAGTCGGTTCTCGAAGAGGTTCGTTCCAGGCAGAAGCTCGTGGCGGAACAGGTGCGGGTATTGCAGAAGGTTTTGCGGAACGGGAGCATCCCCGATATCGATATCGGGGAGCACTGCACGGACCCCTACGAGTGTGACTTCAGGGGATACTGCTGGCAGCATGTGCCGGAGCACTCGGTTTTCGAGATTCATAGATTGAAGAAGAGCGAGGCCTTCGAGCTCTATCGCCGGGGCATCGTGCGGATCGAGGACATCCCCCGTGACTATCCGCTGAATCCCTCTCAGCGGCTGCAGGTCGAGTGCCATACAACCGGCAGCACCTTCGTCGATTATGAGCATCTCGCGTCCTTCCTCGATCAAATTCGCTATCCCCTCTCTTTCATGGACTTCGAGACTTTTATGCCCGCCGTGCCGCTCTTCGACAACGCCCGTCCCTATCAGCAGATACCCTTTCAGTACTCGCTGCACTATCGGGAGGAGAAGGGGGCGGAGCCGGAGCACCGTGAATTCCTCGCAGAGGCGGGGGCCGACCCCCGAAAGCGGTTTATCGAGCGGCTCCTTGAGGATACGGAGCGTCCCGGCGACATCCTCGTGTACAGCCCCTTCGAGCGAGCGCGATTGAAGGAGATCGCGCGGGACATTCCCGCCTATGCCGAAAGGATAGAAGCGCTCATCTCGAGGATACAGGATCTCATGATACCCTTTCAGAAGAGGTACTATTATGTGCCTGCAATGCGGGGGAGCTATTCGATCAAGGCGGTGCTCCCGGCGCTCGTGCCCGATATGTCCTATGATGATATGCCCATTGCCGATGGCGGTGCCGCCATGCGTGCCTTCGAAGAGCTGTGGTATGAGACCGACGAGGAACGGCGCGAAGAGATACGGCGGGATCTCCTGGCATACTGCGAGCTGGATACCCTGGCAATGGTGAGAATAGTGGAGCGTCTCGAGGAGCTCGCGTGAAAAGATATTGACAGTGCGTTCTATGCTGCTATGCAGAAGGGAGAGAGAAACGAGATTTTACGAAAATCGGAAAGCAAAACGCGCGGAACAGTGGTAGAGCTCAATCGTAACTGAAGATAGCCGGTATGCGGACGAGATGTCTTTTCACGGTGCCCTGTTTTTCAGTTTAATAGTTTTTGTAAGTGTTTTTATCCTGCAATACGTATATATTATTGATGTGATATGAAAATTGCAATAACCGCTGATGTCCATTTACGACCCGAATACCGGGAGCGCTTTGATGCCCTGGAGTCGATACTGGCCGATCTCATCGGAGAGGGTATCACAACACTCGTTGTTGCCGGTGATCTCTTCGATGCGGGATATGAGGGGTATATCGAGCTCGATGCCCTGTTGAAGCGGCATGCCGATATCAACCTGCTGATAATTCCGGGAAATCACGATCCCGATATCGATCAGGCGAAATTCGGCGCAGGGAATATAACGGTTGTCTCATCGCCGGCAGTTGAGGAGATCGCGGGCAAGCAGTTTCTCCTGCTGCCCTATCGGGACGGAGAGACCATCGGCGGTGTCATCGAAAAATCTGCTCTTGTCAATGGGCTGAAACGGGGACAGTGGTATCTCATATCGCATGGCGACTACGGAAGGATTAACCGGAGCGAGAGCGGCAATGAGGGGGGATACTTTCCCCTTACCAGGGGCGACATGCTCAGGTATCAGCCGGGGAGGGTGATACTCGGCCATATTCATGCACCGAATTCGCTGGATGCCGAAGTTGTCTATCCGGGATCTCCCTATCCGCTGGACATCAATGAAACCGGCCAGCGGCGGATTCTCGTCCTCGACGTCTCGTCCGGGGAACTCGAGAGCAGACCGCTCACCCAAACGCCGGTTTACCTGCACAAAAAGCTCTTTATCATTCCCGATACAAAAGAGAAGGAGCAGATAGGGGAGCAGCTGGATGATTTTTTCAACGAGTCGGCGGCGAGCTATGATGGGGACAATCTTTTTGAGAAGCTGACCGTCCGGTTGTTTCTCTCCGGCTATACCACCTCGCGGGAGGGGATTGAAGCGTATACAAGCGACTTCTGCACGAAGCGGGGAGTCGCCGTGGACGCGATCGACATCGATTCGCTGCGAATAGCCGAGGATGAGAGTCTGAACCGTATCGCCCTCAGGACAAAGGAGAGGATACGGGAGCTGGAGCTCGATTATGACAATGCGGAGGATCTGCGCGCTTTAATTCTACAAAGAGCATATGATATCATCTATGAAGGATAGCGAATCGAAAATGCCCATCCGGATAACCGACATAGAGATTAAAAACTGCGGGCCCATTGTGCACTTCAACGAGCCGATGTCACCCCTCACGCTGATCTATGCCGGCAACGAGAAGGGGAAGACGACCATTGTCGAGAATATCATCGCCTCACTGTTCAGGAAGCAGAAGAACGATCTCCTGCCCCCGCTGCGGGATGCCTTTGTCGGTTCCGCCCGGATCGCCGTTTCGGGAATTGCCGAGAAGCCGGTTATATTCAATCCCGACAGGAAGGATAAAATCGACAGCATTCTCGAAAAGAGTGAAGCGGTGTCGCCGCTGCCGAGGAGCCTCTTCAATCTCCTCTTCGTGAAGGGGGCCGAGACCGAGATCATACAGGATCACGGCGGCATCTCAAAAACCGTGCTGAAGAGTCTGCTCTCGCGGCAGCAGATATACGACACGATTGAGGCACGTCTCCCCCCCGAGATCGGCTATACCGATATGGTTGATGGAAAAGTCATTCCCAAGATGGAGAAAGGAAAATACTACAAGCAGTACAAAGCTGCCGGGAGCGCTCTGCGCAGGCTGCGGGAGCTCTCCGGAAGGTTTCATGATGCACTCTCGCGAACCGCTTTCATCAAGCTGCAGAAGGAAAAGGGTGAGCTCGAGGCTCGACTGCAGGAGCTCGAGCGGGCAAAGCGGTACCATGCCTTTCGGGTCAGCCGGGAGATTGATGAAATTCGGAGAAAGCTCGCGGAGATTGATGACGAAACGGTTGGGCGGATCGATGGCGATATCAATGAGTATTTTAGATTGCAGGGTGACTATGCCGACCGAAAAAACAGGCGGGAACAGTACGAAGATGTCAATGAAAAGTTCATCTGGATCGAGCAGGCTGCTGAACAGTACAAAAACAGTGCGGGAAAGATCGGCAATCCTCTTCAGAAGATATCACTTGTTGCTGCGGGGATTGCCACTGTCGCTTCAGTCCTGTCTTATTGTTATAAACCGGAGATCCTGCTGTACCTCCTGGGCGCAGCGGCCCTCTCCCTGGCCGGAGCGCTGATAGGGACCTTTTTCACCGGTCTCTTCGGAACCGATACCTCGAGCACGGTTATCATCAACGAGATACGGGCGGATTTCGAGGAGCGGTTCAATCGGCCGTGCAGGTCGGTGGCCGATTTCGAAACGGCGAGGAGAGAGATTGAGCGGAAGAAGTGGGAACAGGATGAGCTTGACAGGGAGATGAACGCCATCGATGCCACCCTCAGGGAGCTCAGATCCAGAATCGAGCTGTCGCCGGTTATGTCAGAGAGGGGCGCTGCGGAGAGCGAATGGAAGGGCATCATCGATACGATCAAAGCGGAGCGTGCCAGGGATAATGCGAACCTCAGGGCGTACCGGGAACGGTTGAACGCTCTGCATGTTGATGAGAGCGATTATATACATGAGCCGGCTTCCCTTGAGTACTCCAGAGCAGCGGAACGGGAGGTCGAGGAGCGGATACGCGCCCTTGAAAGAGAGCTTGAGGCGGAGCGGAGCGGCTTCGATGAGATACGAAACAGGCTGAGAGAGCATATCGGTTCTGATATCGTCTCTTCGGATAACCTTGAAGCGATATCCATCGCGCTTGATGAGAAGATTCGGGAGCATCGGGAAGCCGCAAACGACAGTCTCGCCACGATTATCGCCGGGCATGTCGTCTCCGGCATCGTTTCGGAATTCAAAGCCAGGGAGGATGAGCAGCTCGAGGAGTATATCAACACTCCTGAAATACGCAGCCTGCTGAAGCGGTTCACCGGATTGTACGACCGGCTCTCCATCGACGGGGAGGATATCATCGTTGCGGGCGAGGAGGGGGCCTACCCCCTGCGGGACATGAGCACGGGAGCACAGGAGCAGATACTCCTCGCCCTGCGCATCGGTATCGCCAGAGCGCTCACCGGGGAAGAGAGCCTCTTCCTGATTCTCGACGATGCTTTTCAGTACTCGGACTGGAAGCGGAGACAGCAGCTCATAGAGCGGGTCATCGAGCTGGTGAGCGACGGCTGGCAGGTTCTGTACTTCTCCATGGATGATGATGTTTCCAGGCGCTTCGAGGAGGCCGGGAAGAAGATGGGAAAGGGGATGTTCAGGAAGATAACGCTCTGAGCGGCTTTCACCTTCCGGAGGCAGGAGATGTTCTGCCTCCGGATATATGAGTGAATCGATGAATCACGCCGAGGAGTGATTGAGCTGAGGTGGTCTTCTTCTCCCCTTCTTGCGGTGAGATGGGCTTTTCCCTTTAACGTCCCGATACATGCTCCTGTCCTTCTCGAAGAGGTCGTCATCCGCCCATTTGACCGGTATTTTCGTTTCAATGAAGCTCTCAATGGCGTCGAGACCGTATACGAATTTTTCACACACCAGGGAGATGGCCTTTCCGCGTTTTCCCACCCGTGCAGTTCGTCCAATCCGGTGCACGTAGTTTTCGCAGTCCTCGGGCAGATCGTAGTTTATTACCATCTCGAGATCGTCGATGTGCAGGCCCCGTGAGGCGACATCGGAGGCGACCAGGAATTGCGTTTTACCGGACTTGATATCTTCGATTATCTGGAGCCGCTTCTTCTGCGGGAGATCCCCGATAATGTACTGACTGTTGTAGCCGTTGTTTTTCAGGCGCTTTGATATCTCAATGGCAATCCGTTTCGTGTTGGTAAAGATGAGTGCATTCTTCGGATTCTCCCTTTTCAGAATGCCGAGCAGAAGATTTTTCTTCTCGGCTGCTCCTACATGATAGAGCTCCTGGGTGACATTTTTCACCGTTACCTGTTCCGGATTTATCTCAATATCGGCGGGATCATTCATGTGCTTCCACCCGATATTCCTGACCCGCATGCTCAGCGTTGCGCTGAACAGCATGGTACGGCGTTCTGAGCGGGGAGGCATCTTTTTAATGATCTTCGTTATGTCCGGCAGAAAACCCATATCGAAGAGACGATCTGCCTCATCAATGATGAGAATACCCATATCCTTGAAATGGAGCTTTCCCGATTGATCCAGATCGATGAGCCTCCCCGGCGTTCCGATGATGAGCTGCACGCCCGCGCGGAGCATTTTTTCCTGCTTGGCATATCCCACACCGCCGTACAAACTCCCGGTGGAGATGTTGAGATGGCTGCCTATCAGGTTCGCCTCCTTCTCTATCTGGACGGCAAGCTCCCTGGTGGGAACGATGACCAGTGCTCTCTTCTTCTTGAGCTCGGTATCGGTAAGGAAGAGCTGGAAAATCGTTATGAGAAATGCTGCAGTCTTGCCCGTTCCCGTCTGGGACTGAACAAGAACGTCTCTGCCCTTAAGCGTATGCGAAAGTGTTTTTTCCTGAACCGGCATGCACTCTGAGAAGCCGGCATCGTGAATTCCTTTCAAGAGATTTTCGTGGAGATTCAATTCTGTAAATTTCATAAACTGCTTTTTCACCTGCTTTTTTGTATATTTGTGTCATTTTTGTTTATATCGTGTTTTTTGTAAAGAAAACTTTATAATAAAGGAACCTTTATTTAAACGGAAGTTCCTCTATAGGCACAATATCTGATAAA
>CAZZCF010000132.1:0-12273 GCA_964652955.1 uncultured Leptospirales bacterium | reverse complement strand
TGACGGTCCCTTTCTTGAACGACCCTTCGTATCGCGACACATCAGTGCCTTTCCGTCGCCCTTTTTGTATAATATGACTATCGGGGAAGCGGCACGGTATTATCGGGGAGCATATCGGAAGCAGGTGAAACTGCTCGTTGTTCCCCTTGAGAACTATTGCCGTGAGCAATCGTATATTCGGACAATGCTTCCCTGGGTGCCCCCCTCGCCGAATCTGCCGACCTATGAGTCCTCTGTGGTGTATACCGCCATGGTCTTTCTGGAGGGCATTAACGTGTCGGTTGGCCGGGGGACGGCGAAGCCCTTCGAGTATATCGGAGCGCCGTGGATCGATCCGCACGCTCTGTGCGATCGGTTGAAGAATCTCAAATTACGGAGCTTCAGATTCCGGCCGGTGTACTTCAAGCCGACATTCTCCAAGTATCGGTGGAAAAAATGCGGCGGTGTTCATCTGTTCTATGTGGGGGGCAGGTTCAGCCCGACCGAGATGGCATACCGGATGATAGCGATCATTCGCGAAATGTATCCCGCCCGGTTCAGATGGGAGCGCTACGGACGCATGTACGATATCGATTATCTTGCAGGCACCGACACATTCAGAAGAGCGTTAGATACCGGCAGAAGCTTTGCAGACTTCAGGAAGGGAATAATGCCAGGCGTTGAGAGGTTCGAAGAGAAGCGGGAGAAGTTTCTCCTCTACTGAACGGGTGCTATTGCAAATACCGGTTGATAAAATCAGACAACCCCTTCCTGTACAGCTCGGCCGATTCCAGAAATCCGCTGTTGTGAGATCCGTGAATACGGAGGAATGCCTTCGGTTCCCGTGCACACTGAAAGAGCCGCTCACCCTGCTCGAAGGGGATGAGCTCGTCTTCCGGGCTGTGTATCAACAGAACCGGACAGCGGACGTTTTTGATCAACCGGCATGTCGGGTAGGTGTTGCCAAAGAGAATTCCCGCTGCACAGCAGGAGGTGAGATGCGCGGCTGCATCGGCAACTGACGTGAAGGTTGATTCGATGATGAGCATCCCTGGTGTATGTTCATGGGCGAGCCAGGTAGCGATAGCTCCTCCCAGCGATCTCCCGAATACGATTATACGGGAGGGCTCGATATGCTGATTGCGAAGGTGCTGCCATGCGGCCTCAACATCACGATAGGTGTCCCGTTCCGAAGGGCTGCCGGAACTTCTGCCATAGCCGCTATAGTCAAAAATGAGAACATGTAATTTCAGGTGATGAAAAACCGTAATTGATTCCAAACGGTTTGATATGTTGCCGGCATTGCCATGGCAGAAGAGAACGGTCCCCCGTCCTTCAGTTGCGGGAATCCACCAGGCGGCGAGCTGCATCCCGTCGCTCCGGGTGAGGGAGATCGATTTGAAATCGAGACCCCTATCGGCAGGAGTTTGAGCTATCTTTTTATCCGGATAGTATATGAGTGTATTGAGGCAGCCGGTTATTACCGTGAACAGCATAAAGATGAGTGAAGAAAAGGAGATGAATTTTTTCATGGTATTTACCGGCACATCTCAGGCGATACGGCAACCTGTTATCCGGAGTAAGAGCTGGCTTTTGAACTACCGCTCCAGAAATTCCATGAATTTTTGCAGATCCTCAGGGAGATTGCCATTCTCGTCTTCGTACTTCTTGAAGCGCCGTTCAAAGCCCACCTTTGTTCGGCTATGAACATTTTTGAACCTGTTTGCAATCTCGCTGAAGGCAGGCATGTTCTCCAGCCTGGCGCGTACCTCTTTCGTAAAGGGGATGTTCTTGTAGAAGATGTCCCGTACCACATTGTTGAGCTTGGGTATACCGTCCTTTTCATAGAGGACCCACATAATATAATCGTCAGCGAACTTGTTCCGGTCGTCGCGAAGGCTCTTGAATCGCTCGGCGATCTTCTCCTTCGCTTCAATGGAGAGCTTGGGATTCTTCTTGAAGAATTGGACATAATCAAGATAAACACCGGTAAGTCCCCCCTCAACCGGATCGCGCCACATCGCACCCTTAATAGTTCGGTTGAGCTCATAGCGAAAGGTTGCGAAGGTGTGGGCGAGGCTCCGTTGCAGATCACCGAGAAAGAGAATGGGGACGACAATCCTCCCCCGTGTCTTTCGGTTAATGCCATCCAGCTCCTGCCAGAGCATGGTTTTGGCACCGAAGACCGGTATGAGGATGAAGTTGGGAATCACCTCTTCCTGAATGATCTCTCTCTTGTCGTTGAGCTTGAAAACCGTTTCCCGGTAGAAGACCGAAAAATCGATGTCTCTGAGATTATATACCATCGATTCCAGCTTTTTCTTTGAGGTGTAGAGATTCGGAAGATTTCCCCTGACCTGCATGGAGGTGAGAATCGGAAAGGCGGTTGCCGTGGAACCGGAACAGACGGCGACTGTTCGTGTAATGCGCTGTGATACCTCGTAGATCACCTTGTTGATCTTCTCGTCGTCAGGGTCTGTCTTGAGGGTCGTTTCCTTTCTCTTGCGAGTGCTCTCGTCTCGCATATGGACTTCATAGCTCTGTCCCATCTCATTGATGCTCGGCGTTTCTTCACCGCTATATATTTTCGTGAGAAACTCCTCTTCGAAGTAAATGGGAATTTCCGTCTCCTCTTCCCGCTTGGTGAGCAGATCGTGAATATCCGATATCTGATTTTCCTCGACGAGCTTCTCGTCGAAATACCCGAAGGTGAGCATCGCCTTAGCCGGAAGCGGGATGGTACTCTCCGTCTTGCTTCTCAGAAAGACCTGTTTGTAAAGATCCCAGTAGAGTCGCGTAATATTTCTCCGTAATTTCCTCCCCTCGGCTTCGGTATCAAAGGGATTTTTCGCCGATTTAAAGTCGTTGATAAGCTTGAGAAAGTTCTTTTGAAACTCCTTGTCAATGACAGCGAATTCGAATATCTGCTGAGGTGAGTTTACGTAGTTCTTGTTGATAGAACCTGCTTTGGCAGCCGGGCGCGCCGGTTCTTTTTTTATCTCATCTTTCTTAGAGAGATAAAACTGATGGATTTTCTTGAATCCGGGATACTTGTTTGACAGTTTCTCACCCGATATGTCTTCATAAAATGAGTGTATTTTCACTGCCATGGCGAGGAAATTCTTCAGGAAATCGGCAGCAACGGTACCGCTTTTCTGCCACTGACTGATAATTCCTCTGGTGACCAGAATATCCGCCCAGCTCGCCTCGTCATCAAAGAGGATGGATATTTCTTCGTCAATCTCGTTGTGAACAGCCTCTATCCTGTCAAGGAGCCTGAGAAGGTTTTCTGAGAGAATTTCATACATATACGTTAAAATCGAAAAATCAGCGCGCACAACGGTTTTCAGGAGATTGGTGTCCAGCTTTAATAATTTTTTGAAGAAGTTAATCTCTCTGGTATCAACAAGAGATTCCAGGGGAAGTCCGGGAAAGGAATAGTTTCTCTTAAGGAGATTGCTGTGATCGGCAATGATATACTTTCCATCAAAGACCGAAGGGAATTCACCACCGTTATTGACATATGCCTTATGAAGACTATCTGCTCTGCTGTTCGCTCTTTCGGGGATTTCATTCTCTGAGAGTACCTTGAAGATGAGGCAGATATTGTCGTTAATCCTGTTCAGATTCTGATAGAGTTTGGTATACTTCGATGCATCTGAGATTGAGAGTTCTATTCGCTTGAAGAGATGGCCGAGTATATTAATTCCCAGATCCGCGTCCTCACGAGCTATATCCTTGAAGCCGCCTTCCCGTATGGGGTACTTGATAACATGGCACTCCTCGAGGGCACGGATTGACTTTTTATACGGTTCGGTAAAAAGGAGACTGAGACCGGAGATGAGCGATTTCTCGTTGATAATACCTACCCGTTTACTCTTTGACACAATGAGTTCGGGATTCACTCCATCGAATTCTTCGGGAGCCGAGAGTATTTCCATGGACCCCTTGCTCAGATAGTGGATGAACTTCGGCTCGGTTCCCTGCACGATGAGGAGCTGTCCCGGTTTAACTGTTTCTTCGCTCTTTCCTGCCATCAGTTTTGTTTCGAAAAGATTCGCTTTGTATCTTCTGAGGACGTCTGTACCTTAAGGAATAATATCTGGACTACTGAGTTTTTGCTAAACGCTGTATATATTCGTCCCACTCGGGAGGGAGCAAATATTTTTTTTTCGTATTACACTCTTTGCATGCGGGCACGATGTTGAATCGCTCCGAAGTGCCCCCCCGTGAGAGCGGTATTTTGTGATCCATCGTTAATTCTTGAGGGTTGAATTTTCTTCCGCAGTAGTGGCAGATCCCCGTTGCAATCTTTCTTCTCCACCAGGAGGTAGTGCGCAGCGAACGCGCTTTCCTCTTCTCAACCGCAATATGGTTTGCAAGTTGAGAGGGAATAGTTTTCTCCTCACGCATCTTTTTCGTTTTGTTCTTTCCCCCGCTATTCATCATGCGAATAATATTATAAAAAGGACGAATGTTGTCAATAACTATTGGGGTATAAATGCCGTTTTTGAGCTGAAGGTGGAGAAATGTCGATTCGTTTTTCGACATGAGAACCATGCATTCTCATTCGCCGTCGAGAAGGGAGGCAGGCTCTGACTCTTCCATTGACATTATTGAAAAAAATCGCCCTCCTTCAATCGGTAACCGTTGATGAATGAGCGGGCATCCATCACCTTTCTGGTCTCTGGCTGGAGCTCCAGAATCTCGAGAGGGCCATCGCCTGTTTCGACTATCAATCGCTTCTTCTGATATGCTGTGAGGTATCCATGAGCTCCCGATACCGGAATCTCTTCTTCGATGATAGCTGTTCTCCATATGCGAATGGTTGTATCCCGAAAGGTTGTCCAGGCGACCGGGCTGGGATTGAGGCCTCGTACGAGATTGTGGATCTGTCCCGCCTTCGTATTCCAGTTGATTCTTGCAAGCTCCTTGTCGAGCTTGTCACAATAGGTTGCTTCTTCCTCGTTCTGTTTGACGGGAGTAATGTGGTTCCTGGCCATCTGATCAATGGTATCGATGAGGAATTCGGCACCCCGGTTCATCATAATTCGAGAGAGTTCTCCGGCCGTTACGTCTCTGTCGATGGGGATCTCCTTTTGTGAAAGTATATCACCGGCGTCCAGCTTCTCGTTCATCAGCTGTACCGTTATGCCGGTTTCCTGATCACCGCAGATGATTGCCCACTGAATTGGCGCGGCGCCCCGGTACTTTGGAAGGAGGGAGGGATGCAGATTTATGGTCTTCAGGGGGGGGAGCGTAAATACTTCTGAAGGAATTATCTTCCCGTAGGCGACGACAACGAAGAGATCCGCGCCGGCACTGCTGATCGCATCTATGAAAGCCTGATCGCCGAGCATCGATGGTTGATAAAGGGGAATGCCCTCGCCGACGGCGATCTCCTTGACCGGGTTGAAATGTACATTTCTATGCCGGCCGCTCGGCTTATCCTCGGCAGTTACAATAAAAGCGATGGTGTATTTCTCGATGAGTCTCGTCAGGAAGAATGCGGCGAAATCGGGTGTACCGAAAAAGCCGATTTTCATGCCCCTCACCCTGATCTGTTGAGTTTTTTAATTTTCTTAAGTTTGCCGGTGAGCTCTTTCCGTTGATAATCTTCAAGATGATCGATGAAGAGAATACCATTGAGATGGTCAAGCTCATGCTGAATAACGCGTGCGAGAAGCCCTTCAGCTTCGAGCTGTACTTCGCGTTCATCCGGTGAGAGTGCGGTGAGTGATATTTGAGAGGGGCGATAGATTTCTCCTGTTATATCGGGAAGGGAGAGGCAGCCCTCGTCATAGGATTCCGTTTCGGAAGAGTTCGTTGTAATCCGCGGGTTGATGAGAGCCATTCGTGGTCCGCCATACATTTCAATATCGAGCACAAATATTCTTTTAGGAATATCTACCTGCGGTGCTGCAAGTCCAATCCCCCTTGCGCTGTACATGATGTTGAACATCGTATCGATGAGAGAGAGGGTCTCCTGATCTATTTGTGAGACCTCCTCCGCTTTTTCTCTGAGCGTTTTATTACCATAGTAGACAAGATTATAAACCATGACGTCTCGATCCTTTTACAATCTCTTTACACCCTATCACCGTTCAAGAAGAAATCAATTATAAATTTACTCGTCAATGCATTTTTCGTATTTATACCCGACGGGAACGTGGTAATAGTTGAATGGCTGCTGGCTGAGCCAGCAGAGGGTGCTTTCTTTGTCCTCGAAGAAATCCTTCACCACTTCCATGAAATTGATCGAAATGCCGACAAACCAGTAGCGCTTCTTATCTGTTTCGCCGATGTATCTGTCCTGCGAGGTATATCCTCTGGTGTAGTAGCCGACATCAAACATCAGGTATCTGAAGAATTCGGGCACATCCCAACCGAGATAGTGGAATCCTGCCAGCTTGAAATTCATCATGACTTTATATCCGCTGTAATCGCTCGCGGCGTCGAGGTATCCTTTATTCGGGTCTTTCCGCAATCCCTCCGATGGCCAGTATTCAAAGCTGAAACCGAAGAATGAATCGAGAACCGGCGAGTAGTCGAGCAGCGCACCGAGTGCTATTCCCACGTAATCGATAATGAGATCCTCATAGGAGAATCCATAATGGCCACTGAAGGCATCCCCGACCTCGATAAGGGTCCCCATCGTAACGGAGGTGAGGAGCGAGTAGGTCCACTTGTTCGGTCTGCCGTTTTCCGTGTAGTCAAAAACATTATAGCTGATTCTCTGGATTGCATAGTGGGCAAATCCGTGTCCGATCTTATCGGCACCGCCCGAATCGGTGCTCCGCTTGAACCAGCGCTCGCTTCCCCATTGCCAGCTGTGGTTTTTGCCCCACCCCCAGGCATTCGCTCCGTATACGATGGTTATGATGGGGGAGCCAATCAGGATTGAATATCTGATGATCCCTTTATGCGTTTCGTCTTCCGGTTCCTCTTTCGGGAGGCTGGGCACTGATGCGGTTGGCTCACGTTCTTCATCTTCCCTGATCTCTTTTTCTGAGATGACTTCCTTATCCTTCTGTATCACCTCGCGGGGGGGCGTGTCCTGAGCATAACCGGGAATGTTCAGAAGCACCATCATCAGAATAGTGATGGCTGTTAATGATCTTTTCATTATATCACTGTCCCCTTTTTCTCATCTTCGTGTTTCACTGCTGCTCTTCTCGCAAAAAAGCGAGCAACTATCCGAAATGGTGCTCATCAAGAAATGTTCTCTCGGGCTCTCTATACGTAGAGGGGGATCGGAGCAATCAGGGGACAGGAAAATGTCTGAATGCTTATTTGTAAATAAAAAAATTGTATCTCGGTGACGATATATTCACTGCCGATGGGATTCGGTCTGTGAATGCATTCTCGGGGGCTCGCCATTCCAGAGAAAGGGATAGCGGAGTTGATGATGAATGTCCAGCGTTGTTTCAAAGCGCTGCTTCTCGTGATTGCGTGACAGGATATGGACCTCCCGAGAACCGACGGCAAAAAAGAATATGCATGATTCAATATTGGTGAAAATATCCTTCCGGATAGCAGAGACGTCGATGAAGAGGGTCTCCTCATTTCGTGATTCCATTGTTTTGCCGGGAAGATAGTGTGGGAAATGGGTGTGCCCGCTTATCCAGATATCAACCCGATACTTTTTGAGAACTTCAGTGAATCGGTCCGAATCTCTGATGATGAGCTTGTCGAGAGACGAGCCGAGGAGATTGCTCTGTTCGAGGAGTCCATGAGTGACGGTGATGATGTTTTTATTCTGATTGGTTATAACCTGCTCCTTCCACCAGGTGAAGGCCTTTTCGGAGATATCGGTTGGCGGGCTGTTTACCTCGTCGGAGAGAAAGAGGATAACGATATTTCCTATCCGGACGCTGTAGAAGAGCGGTTTCCCTATATATCGGTAATACTGGGGGAAGTTCTTTGCTTCGTGATTGCCCGCGATCTCGTACCAGTGATTAATAGCGGCTCGTTTCCTTATCTTGAGAAACCATTCGTAGACGTCACGTGACCGTTTCTTCTGAACGATGTCACCTGCAACGATGGCCAATGAGATGCCAGCCACATTTTTTCTGATATCGCGAATTGCCCGCTCATAGTGAACCCATTCCGATCTGCCTCGCGGTTGAATATCTGAATGCACCCACATCTTCAGAATCCTCTGTGGATGTGTGGCGTCCGGTGGAATTGATACCTTCTCCTGATGAGAGCATCCGTGCAGAAGAATTGCAGCAAGGGCGACTGTACAGATATGTTGTGAGAATTTCATGATCTGTTCCAGAGGAGCGTTCATCAATTATCGGGATTCCCACTATTACGTCTATCACAAAATCTGATTGAGGCAAATTAATAGTGAATCGCAATCCGATAGAACGTGTACATCATCCTTGAAACATCTCAGAGATGTTCGATGGAATACATTTTACAATGTATTCAGAACCACGGTCTCTGTACGGGTGGTTCAACGTGCGGGATTGAGCTTCGTTCGAGCGGTGAACATGCGTTCAGCCCGATTGCCACACGGTTATTTAAAAAAATTGTTGACACGGGTGAAATCCTGAGGAGTACACTGGATTCAATTTTTTTCATCATGAACAATCCTCCCCGGTGCAGGGAGATTCGCATAGTCCTCTCGGCGAGGAGAAATGTGATGAGCCAGTGTATTTATCGGGAGTGAGCCATTGAAGCTGTCGGGTGCAGAAATACTTGTTGAGTGCCTTAAGCGAGAGGGTGTTGAGTTTATGTTTGGGTATCCTGGCGGGGTGGTTATACCCATCTTCCACCATCTCTTTAATGCGCCGTTTAAATTTGTGCTCGCGCGCCATGAACAGGGAGCGATGCATGCTGCGGATGGATATGCTCGGGCATCCGGTAAGGTCGGTGTGGTAATAGCGACTTCGGGGCCCGGTGCGACGAATCTTGTCACCGGCATTGCAACTGCTCACATGGACTCGATCCCCGTTGTTATTTTTACCGGGCAGGTTTCCACTGAGATGATCGGCAACGATGCTTTTCAGGAAGCTGATGTAACGGGTATCACGCGACCGATTACCAAGCACAATTATCTGGTTCAGGATGTCGATGAGCTCGCACAAACCATAAAGGAAGCATTTTATATCGCATCAACCGGCCGGCCGGGGCCCGTTCTCATCGATGTGCCGGTTAATATCTCGAATGCGAAAACGACCTTTCAGTGTCCCGAGAAGGTTAATCTCAGAGGATATAAACCGGTGTACAAGGGACATCCGGTACAGATAAAGAAGGCCTGCAAGCTCATTGAGTCGTCAAAGCGACCCGTTATCTACTCCGGAGGAGGGGTAATCATTTCCAACGCTTCAAAAGAGCTCCGTGAATTCGTTAAGAAAACAAGTATCCCCATTACAACAACTCTCCTTGGCATGGGTGCCTATCCGGAAAACAGCCCCCTCTCTCTCGAAATGCTCGGGATGCATGGGACATATTATGCGAACCATGCGGTGAGTGAATCGGATCTGCTCATTGCTATCGGTGCCCGTTTTGATGACCGGGTAACGGGAAAGATAACGGAGTTTATTCCGCATGCACAGGTTATACATATCGATATCGATCCTGCCTCGGTGAGCAAGAACGTCAAGGTGGACGTCCCGATTGTCGGGGATTGCAAAGATGTTTTGAGGGAGATGAACAAGATTATCAAGGCGCCTCATATCGATGAGTGGATCCGCCAAATACAAGAAGTGAAGGAGAAGCACCCGTTAACCTATCGTGATAGCGAAAAAACCATTAAACCGCAGTACGTCGTTGAGAAATTATATGAGCTGACAAAGGGTGATGCGATTATCTGCACCGAGGTGGGACAGAACCAGATGTGGGCGGCTCAGTTTTATAAGTATACCAAGCCGAGAACCTTTATCTCTTCAGGGGGGCTGGGGACCATGGGATATGGCTTCCCCGCCTCGATAGGCGCACAGTTGGCGCGACCGGATAAGCGCGTTATTGACATTGCAGGAGACGGTTCTATTCAGATGAATATTCAGGAGATGATCGTTGCCGTACAGCATAAGCTTCCCGTCATCGTGGCGATCCTGAATAACGGTTTTCTCGGCATGGTCCGGCAGTGGCAGCAGCTCTTCTACGAGCGAAGGTATTCCCATACCTGTATTGATTTCGCGCCGGATTTCGTCAAGCTGGCTGAAGCCTATGGGGCGGTCGGCATTCGCGTTGAGAAGAAGGATGAGGTGGTGACGGCAATTAAAAAGGCGCTCGGAATAAAGGATCGGCCGATCGTTATAGACTTCGTCGTTGAGCAGGAGGAGAACGTTTACCCCATGATTCCGTCAGGGAAGTCAATCAAGGAGACCATTATGAGGGAGCTCGCATGAGCCGGCATGTTATCTCGGTGAAAGTTGAGAACAGATCCGGAGTGCTCGCCAGGGTGGCCGGCCTTTTTTCTGCACGTGGCTACAACATCGACTCCCTCACCGTCAGCGAGACCGAAGTTGATGATATTTCAATCATGACCATCGTGGTCAGAGGTGATGACCGGATTATCGAACAGATCAGGAAGCAGTTGAACAAGCTCGTAGATGTTATCAAAGTCATGGAGCATGCCCCCTCATTATCGGTACAGCGGGAACTGTCACTTATCAAGATTAATGTGCAGCCATCGAGGAGACCCGAGATATTTCAGCTTGCAGAAATTTTCAAAGCTGAGATAGTTGATATTTCAAAAAAGACATTGATGGTTGGTGTTACGGGAGAGCCTGAAAAAATAGATAATTTAATCGAGCTGCTGAGGCCCTACTCAATCAAGGAGTTGATTCGAACCGGACGGATCTCGCTGCTCAAGGAATGAGCAGCACATCTCATTTCCGACAGGTGCGGTACAACAGCTTCTTGTCAATAATTTCCCTTCATGTCCTGCTGATGCTATTGTGCATTTCGGCAGAGGTATAGTAATTTCTGAGAAAGGAGAAGTTCAATGGCAAAGATGTACTATGATGACGACGCTGATCTCGGCATCTTGGGCGATACGACGATTGCGGTGATAGGCTACGGGAGCCAGGGACATGCCCAGGCTCAGAATCTCAGGGATAGCGGTATCGATGTTATCGTTGCCGAGCTGCCGGGAACGGAAAATTATGAGCTCGCGCTCGCTCACAAGTTCAAGCCGGTCTCGGCGAAGGAGGCGGCATCGAAGGCTGATATCATACAGATCCTTGCACAGGATGATGTGCAGGCGCAGCTGTACGATTCCGAAGTCAGCCCTGGCATGACTGCGGGGAAAGCGCTGGTCTTCTCCCACGGCTTCAATATTCACTTCGGGCAGATAGTGCCTCCCGAAGACGTTGATGTGATTCTCGTTGCCCCCAAGGGGCCGGGGCATCTCGTTCGGAGCGAGTACGTTCGCGGTGGTGGCGTCCCCTGCCTCGTTGCCGTTCACAACGATGCTTCCGGGAAGGCAATGGACAGAGCCCTTGCCTATGCGAAGGGGCTTGGTGCAACACGAGCAGGTGTCATTGAGACGAGCTTTAAGGAAGAGACCGAAACCGATCTCTTCGGTGAGCAGTGCGTCCTCTGCGGTGGGGTTTCCGAGCTTGTCAAGGCTGGATTTGATACACTTGTCGAGGCCGGCTATCAGCCGGAGATTGCTTATTTCGAGTGTCTTCACGAGCTGAAGCTCATTGTCGATCTCTTCTATCAGGGGGGGATAAACTACATGCGATATTCGGTTTCAGACACTGCGGAATACGGAGACTATATGGTTGGCAAGCGAATTATCACCGAGGAAACCCGAAACGTGATGAAAAAGGTACTGCAGGAGGTTCAGGATGGCTCCTTTGCACGTCAGTGGATTCTTGAGAACAGAGCGGGCAGACCGCAGTTTAAGGCGATGAAGAGAATGCAGCGGGAGCACCCCCTGGAGAAGGTTGGTGCGGAACTGAGAAAGATGATGAAATGGATTGAAAGCAAATAGTGAATGCCTGTAATACGCGAAGATTAAACGCGCAAACGTTTGAAACAAATTGAACATTCGGGTATTATTGTATCAATATTAAGTGATTCTTTTATAAGCGCACTTTTTAATGTGCTGGGACAAAGGTTTCCCCCGCCTTCGGCGGGGGAGGCGCACCTATTACGTTTATATCTTTGAAGGAGGCTTATGGAAAATAGAAGAAAACATGATAGGATTGGGAAAGAAGTTAAGTCAGAAGTGCATACCGACGAGGGTATGACCTTCAGCACATCGCAGGATTTGAGCCAGGGCGGAATCTATATATCAACCCCCGAACCTGTTGAAGCGGGATCTCCTGT
>CAZZCF010000131.1:0-12405 GCA_964652955.1 uncultured Leptospirales bacterium | reverse complement strand
ATAGAGAAGTCTTAGCAAATACACCAGCTTGTGGATAGCTAGATTCTCCTGTAATTTCTTGGTACTCAGTTTGCAAATCTATTGTATTGATACCTGATACTTGATTTTTTAATACTGATAACAATGGTTCAGCAGATAAAATAATCTTGCTGTTGTCAGCTATTAATTCTGCATTTGCAGTAGCAACTGCATCAACATATGTAAGTGTTGCATTTGATCGAAAATCAGATCCGAAACGAAAATCTAATGAGTACTGGGTCAATAAACCAATAGCATCCTTCTTTTCACAGTAGTAAGTTCTATTAAGAAGAAATTCCGGTCGAGCTATCATATCTATACTGATCTCAAAAGCAGCCCCGAGCATTCTATTAAATATAGTTTTAGCATAGTCAGTAGCTTCACGCCCATTTTGAATATATATATTACGAATAGGAATAGAGAAATATAAACAAGTAATGGAGTACTTTTACGAAAGTTTTTAATCTTAAATGAAGGATAAACTCGGAGAAAATGGGCGTCAAATGAAATCGGAATGTTATTGAAGGCTACTGACGGAGTATATTATTCCGAGTCGTACACGACGGCGAGAATGGAAGACTCGCCGGTATGGAGGTTTTCCACCTTGTGCGGCGTTCGCGAGCTGTAGTAGATGCTGTCGCCTTCGTTCAGTGTCTCTTCGCGGCTACCCAGCGATACTTTTATCTTGCCCTTCAAAACCAGAAGGAACTCCTCGCCCGGATGCGTGGAGAAGCTCGGCTTTGTCCCCGATTCTTTCAGGGTGATGATGTAGGATTTCATCCTCCGGCCGCCGGCTTCGTCGCCGGCAAGCTGCCTGAGATGAGCCTTGTCGGTTAATCCCTTGCGGTGATGGCCGCTCTCCTGGGAATCATCCTTGCGGAGTACGGTATATCCACGTTCGAGCCCCTTCTGGGCGAGCTCGGGGGGAACTTTGTCCAGGTCCTGAAAAACTTTTTTAATGAAGTGGAGGGATGGATATTTCTCCCGCGATTCTATCTTGGAAAGGGACTCCTTATCTATCTGAGTGATTTGAGAGAGGTTTTCCATTGATATGTTATGATGTTCACAGAAATCCTTTATCATATCACGAACAGAACTCGATGGTCCCCCTGTTTCCTGCTCGCGGGCGTATCCTTCGAGATCTTGAATGAATTTATCGAACTCATCGCTCTTCGTTTTTGATCGCATGGCGCACGCTCGTCATAAAAGATAATCAACAGCCTTCGAATGTTAAACAGCGGTTCTGCTTACGCATATCAATGATAGTGATATGCGATAGAAAGTCAAGATATAATCGGTGATGCATTGCCGATGCGGCGATGGGTATGACGTCAGGGTGCATTGACTGCTTCATTCAGGGGGATAGTCCCGAGCCTCCTCCTCTTTTTGTAAAATGCGGCGTCCGGCGTCGATGAGCGCGGATATTTCATCTTCGCCGGGATATATCATGACCGGCCCGAGAAAGCGCACCCGCCCGGTGATCCATGCGGTCAGCGTCGCCGAATGGGTGAGCCCTCCGGTGAGGACGATTGCATCGAGATCTCCCCCGAGCACCGCTGCCATGGAGCCTATTTCCCTGGCAATCTGATATGCCATTGCCTGATATGCTCTTTCAGCCTCTTGATCTCCCGCCGCGATCCTCCCTTCAATTTCGCGCGCGTCCTTCGTTTCGAGGTAGCCGAACAGGCCGCCGCGCCGCAGGAGGAGCTCGTGGATTTCATCGCGCGAATATCCCCGTTTGAAGATGAGATCGACCAGCTCGAGCGAGGGGAGCCCGCCGGCTCTCTCGGGTGTGAAGGGGCCCTCGCTCAGCCCGTGCGTTGCGTCGACCACCCTTCCGCGCTCATGCGCGCCCACCGTGATGCCCCCTCCCATGTGGACGACTATCAGGTTTATTTCATCGTAGCTGCGCCGCATGTCGCGCGATGCGGCCCGTGCGGCTGCCTTGTGGCTGAGGGCATGGAAAGCGCTCTGCCTGGGTATCTCCGGCATGCCGGAGAGGCGCGCGGTATCGCTGAGCTCGTCGGTGCTCGGGGGATCGACCACAATCGCGTCGCAGTTGCGTTCCGCTGCCATCTCCAGGGCGATAACCGGGCCCAGGGCTGAAGCGTGTCTGCCGTATCTTCCCGAGAGGAGATCGCTGCACATCCGTTCGTTGATCCGGTATATTCCCGAAGGGGTGGGCTCCATGAGGCCGCCGCGGCTTACGATGATGTCGCAATGGAGCGGTTCGATATTCTCATCGTTGAGGAATTTTTCTATATCCCTCTTTCTGTGAATGTGCTCTTCGGCGACGGTCAGCGATTGGCTCTTCGTGTATTCAAACGATTCGCGCAGAGAGAGGGAATCGCCGTGAATGCCGATTTTGGTGGACGTCGATCCGATATTTATCGCGAGTATGTATCCCATGGCATTCCTATCGCTCGCTGAGGAGCTTCGCGACGGCAAGCTCGGTTATCCGGTTCCCGGGCGAGAGGGAGGGCATGTTCAGAATCACGGGAACCCCGGCGCCGAGGAGTATTCCGGCCATGGGCATTCTGCCGATAAAGCCCAGCACCTGGGCGAAACAGCATCCCGATTCGGCGTCGGTGACGAGAAAGATGTCGGCGCTCTCGGTAACGGGGCTCATGACCTTCTTCCGCTTCGAAGCCTCCATGCTCACGGCGCAGTCGATGTCCAGGGGGCCGTCTACGACAACGTCGCCGAATTGATGGCGCTCGCCCATCTTCGATATGATTGCGGCGTCGGTCGTGGAGGGAATCAGCGGATTGATGTATTCCAGGGCCGCGATGACCGCGACGCGGGGTTTCTCGATGCCGAGCACGTGCGCGAGGCCTATGGCGCTCTCAAGGATTGAGCATTTCTGCGCGAGCGTCGGTTTCTCGTTCATCATGGTGTCGGTGATC
The DNA here is from genome assembly GCA_964652955.1 of uncultured Leptospirales bacterium. GTDB lineage: Bacteria > Spirochaetota > UBA4802 > UBA4802 > JAKQUI01 > CAZZCF01. Next base: position 9,481 of record CAZZCF010000131.1, on the reverse strand, counting down.
ATGATGAGGCGGTTCGTTCTTTCGTTTTCGAGAATAGACACATGGCTGACGGTCGAGTCGACGGCTATCCCCGTGCGGGGATGGAGGACGATGTCCCGGAAGAGGGTATTCTTTATCTTCCCCTGCATGAGGATTTCCACCGACCTGCTCTGTACCAGTGAGACGGCCTCCCGCAGCGCATGACGGATGTCCGGGATGTCGATGATCTCGCAGCGCGAAGATGAATTTGTTTCATCGAGGATGTGGTTGATTTTTTCGCGATCGCCGATGAGAACCGGTACCAGCGTGTCCGCCAGCTCCGACGTGAGGAGCGGCGTGAGCGCCGTGATGTCGTCGCCCGGCACGAGCGCGACTTTCGGCTTTGCGGGGGATTCCTTCGCCCGGATTATAATATCACGAAAGCTCTTCATGCGCGTTCCCGTCTTCCTTTGAGAAGCCTCGAGACGACGACTCCCATGGCGAGCTCTCCGGTGGTGAACTCGTGGGTGTCGGACCGGGATGGAATGATAACCGGCCCTTTCGAGCTCATCACAAAGGAGCGCCGTGTGACGTCGATCATGAAGTCGAGCTTTGAGAATATGTTTCCGGCATCTAGGTGGGGAACCAGCAGCACATGGGGGAGGCGGTTGAGGTTCATTCCCCCGCTTCCCTCCCCAAGCAGCATTTCGGCGATGGATGTCTCCTCGAGAAGCTCGATCTCGTCGGAGTACCCTTCGGCCATTTCAACTTGAAGCCCGCGTGCGTCGGTAAATGATCCGAGCATGGCGTTGATGCCGTTGTATGCCGAGAGGATTGCGACACGGGGCTTTTGATACCCGAAGAGCGCCATCGTTCTGGCTGCGTTCAGTATGATCGATTTTTTCGTTTTGCTGTCGGGATTGATGTTGACCCCGGTATCGGTTATATTGGTGAGATGATCGACGCCGGGGATGTCCCAGATGGTATTGACGCTGATGTTTTCCATGCCGCCGGCAGATTTCTCATGTTTGATGACGGATCGGTATACGTACGATGTGGGGATATTCCCCTTCACGGCGATATCGACCTCGCCCGCAAAGAGCATATCTATGCCGGTGTCGGCTATTCGCTGGAAATCGTGCTCTTCGATGAGGCCGTCGGGCGAAACGTCGAATCCGACATCATCCGAGAGCGAGAGGATGGTGTCCCGCTGCCCGATAAGGAAGGGTGTGATATATCTCCGCTCCCGGGCTTTCTGGGCGGTGAGAAGGACTTCCCGTTCGTCGGCGGCGAGAATCGCGATTGTGACCGGATCTCCCTGTCCGGCGAGGCGATCAATTTCATCGAAGCTCTTAATCATCGCTTTTCTTTCTCTGAGCCGCTCGCACCTGCATGTCCATGATGAGCTCGACCAGCGAGGGGAAAAACCTCTTTATTCGCCATATGAGCTTTCCCTCGATGCCCGGGAGAATGATGAACTTTTTGCTGTCCAGCGCCTTCACCAGCGCTTTTGCGACATCGTCCGGATGCATGAGCTTCGCGCTTTCGCTGACCGCGCGCGTCTCGGGCGGCTTCGTCCTGTTTTCTAGTTGCAGTCCCGGTGTGTCGGTATCCGGGGGACACAGCACCGAAACGACGATACCGCAATGCTTCAATTCACTTCGCAGGCTCTCGGAGAAGCCGACGACGGCGTATTTTGACGCGGTATAGGCCGTGTACCCGAAGACGCCGATGAATCCGGCGATTGAGGCGACATTGACAATGCGTCCCTTTCTCTCCCTGAGAGCGGGGAGCAGCGCCGCAATGGTGTTTCTCATTCCGTAGAGATTGGTCCTGATGGTTTCGTCGAACTTCTTCTCGGGTATCTTTTCAAAGTAATCGGGATAGGCCATTCCGGCGCAGTTGATGAGAATGTCCGGTTTGCCGAAGGTGTTGATGGCTCCTTGCATCGTTCGCTTGACATCGCTGTTGCTTGTGACATCAAGCTGCATCGCCGCGCACTTCTGGTTTTCATCAATCCGCTTCGCTTCGATCTCATGAATTGCTTTATCCATCTTTTTTCTGTTTCTGGCAAATATGATGACGTTGGCGCCAAGGGAGGAGAGGAGCAGTGCTGTTGAAAACCCGATGCCGCTGGAACCTCCGGTGATGTATGCATTTTTGCCGTTGAATGCCTTCATTGCAGTTATCCTTTTCGCATAGCATGGTACATGCTGTATTGTGGTACGGGACTCACACCATCCCCTATCCTACTATGCTCAAGGAATAGCTGTCAAGAAACTTCAGCGGAAATTGAGAAGCCTTCCGGCGGAGGGCCATCGCCGGCGGGTCGGGGAATGGCAATATACACCTTATAGCATGGCTGGCGAAAGGTGCGTGGCGTCCTATTTCTCCCGCTCGATGATGAGCTTCGATATGCGGTCCGAATGCGCCAGGATGAAAAAGTGAGGTCCGCAGCATGATCCTATCGGGAAGATTGAAGCGTCGCATACGAAGAGCCCCGGATAGTTGAAAACCTCACCCCGGTGATCGACGACTCCCTCTTCAATGGTGTTCGCCATTGCAGCTCCGCCGGTCGGGTGCACCGATCCGATCCCCTTCGAGGCCTTTCGCGATTCGATCTTTTCAATCCTTTTTCTGCGCTCCTTCTCGCTGAGCGGTTTGGCAAGGGCATCCGATTCCATCGCAATCAACCGCTGAACTCGGTCGGCCCGCCGGTGTCCGTCCTGCGCCGCGTACTCGATTGTAACGACGTCGCCGGCGGGGGATATCCTTCCGGTCGGCTCCTCACGTGAGAGTGAGAGGAAGGGCATTATCCGCTTCGTGTATGATCGGAGAGGCGGCGGTGCCCAGGCGAGGAGGGATATTCTGCAGGCGAACTGGTGGAAGTCGAAATCGTATGTATCCGATTTAAGCTCATGGTACCGGAACAGGCACGGCCCGTAGGTGTGGTTGATATCGGTGTGTTTCGCGAGCTTCATGCCGACGCGGTCGCCGTTGAATCCCCACCGGTGGCCGAGCTTTCTGCTCAAAAGCGGGAGCCCGTCCGAATTTTTCCGCGATGCGAAGAGAATCTTCACGGTATTCAGCGCGCCCGCGCTGACAATAACCTTTGGCGCGGATATTTCTCTATGTATATTGTCATTGAGGTCGGTATAGTCGACGGTGTAGCCCGCATCCGTCTTCCGTATGCCGGTAACTTCTGATAGCTCCCGTATATCGCCGCCGTTCTTCAGTACCTGCTGCAGGTACGTGATATCGGTGCTGTTTTTGGAGCTTCGGTTGCAGCCGGTGAGACAGTTCGCCTGGTAGGCGCAGTTTTTCTGCTTGCACCCGTAATCGTTTATCCGCTCCTCATCGGCGTTGGGGCCGCTGCCGTACCACATGCTCGTCATCTGCGGGATGGAATCGACTCCGTCGATTTTCCCACACGCTGCGTCTACTGTCCGCTGATAGGGTGTGCCCACCGGCGCCAGGGACGGCTGTATGACCTTCGCGACGCTTTCGAAGTGGGGCTCCATCTCTTCGGGGGTGATCTCGTCGGGATAGTGATCGTAAATGTCTCGGGGTGGCTTGTCGACAAAACCCCCGATAACGAGGGAACCGCCGCCGACCCCGCAGGGGATTATAATAATATAGCCGTTCATGACCAGATAGAATTCGAGCAGTCCGGCCTTTCTGTTGAGCGGGATGTATTTCTTGATGAAGGGGAGGCTGAGCCCGACACCCCGTATGTGCTTCAGGAATTGAAGAAATCCTTCCGGGTAGGGCTGCTTTCCCTGCAGTGAACCCCACCAGGTTCCCCGCTCGAGCACGCATACCCGTGCACCGGCGGAGGCGAGATTGGAAGCGGCGGGAGAGGCGCCGCAACCGCTCCCGATTATTATCACGTCAGGTTTGTCCATGATCTTCTCCTCTTGGCCGGGGATTTCCCTGTCTAAACCATGCTCTTTGTTGCTGCCTGCTGTGATCGGGCTATTGCGTCAACCGCTCGTATCATCACTGGCGAGCAGATGCCTGAAGGGTATCGCCCATATATCACCCGCGACAAATACCGCATATCCGCATATCAGCCATATGGATGATCGGATATCGAGCTCTCCCCTGACCGCCAGGAGGCCGATAACGCCGATGAACCAGGTGACCTTGTAGGTGAACTGCAGGAGGAGTATGGGAAGCCACTTCAGCGGATTGCGGATGCCGAGAATGGAGAGCAGACCGAAGGCGAAGTATACGGCTCCGCTGATTCCGAATACAACCTGGTCCTGCTCCCTGAACATGAAATACTCACTCGTAATTCCGGGAAAGAACATGACCACAAGGCCCAGCGCTGTTGCAACTATCGCTGTCATCCAGTACTGAAACTTCATGCCTTTCATCTTGCAGCTGCTTATTTGTTCTATATCCATGCAGAGCGCTCCTTATTCGTGATGTCTGATGAATAGTAGCACCGCCCGATGATGTGCGCAAGTGAAAATTGAAGGTTACCCTGTTTCTTTCTGCCGCTCCCACTCCTCGATCGCACCGGCGATGACCGTAAAGAGTGGGTGTGGATCGACACTTTCGGGGAGATCGTGCCGTGGAGCATGTGCACGATTTTTGAGTTTTTTCCTGAGATGATTGAGCTCGTAGAGAAGCTGGCCCTCCGTTACCGCTATTCTTTCTGCCTGTGTTGTCCAACGTATCTTCTCCCGATTAAAGGTGTATCCCCGCAGCTCAGCTTCTCGATATATTTCAGTGAGATAAAAGTTGATGGCGTGAAGGGGATTTTGACATCTCCTGAAGCGCTTGAGCTGGGGATGATTTTTATATCCCTTCGTTTTATTTTCGAGCACCTTTTTTGCGAGGAGCCCCTCCCGCCAGAGGGCCAGCAGGCCTTTGCCGTCGAGGTAGCGGGGATGTAACGACCAGAGTCTCATAGCTCTATTCACACGTGCTCATACGGAAATTATCGAAGGGAGCTTCATCTTCACAATTCCGCATCGTCAGTATGAGGTGCTGATGTCTCCTTTTCAATGAATTCCGTACTAACGACAACAAGAGCGGTATCAAGTCCCAGCTCATCGTGGATAATTCTGCTGAGCGCCTCTGGATTTTCGACGAGATATTCTTTTTCCTTTCTATTTCGTCCCTTGATGAGCCGCTCGATACGCAAGGCCGATCCACGGGTACCGGTCATCTGCCAGCATCGGGCGATCCTGATCGGCTTGAAGCTGAGAGTATATTTTGCCCTTCCGGTGCCGTTGCGATGCTGCCGATATCTCCTGACCATATCTGTCGTGTAGCCGGTGTAGAGGCTCCCGTTTTTGCATAGGAGAATGTATATCCAGTACTTCTTTTCCATAATGCTATCTGCCGGGATGTCCGAGTATCACCGAGATATTCATAACCGTATTCTTATGGTTAGTGTTGACGTTCACGTATGTATATTCAATAAAAAAATTTTTCGCACTCATTCAAGTGCTTTGAAAGGCGTATCTCGGGATGTCCCTGCGTCAATTTGAGCGGGATACGGTAAGGAGGTTTTGCCTTATCCGGCCGGCGGTGAAGGAACGTTTGACCTATCGCTTTGCGGAGTATTCCTGCATGGTTGATTTCAGATCATCGACGCTGAAGGGATCACCGTGCGCCGGGTATATATACTTCGCACCGGCAGCAATCACCTTTTTCCAGCCGGCATATACCTGCTCCATATTATTTGCGTATATCGGCCTCCGTTTGCACATGCAGAAATTCAGGAGGTCCATTGCCAGATCGCCGACAAAGGCGCTCCCGTCGGAAAGCACAACCGATATGCAATTGCTGGTGTGTCCTGGCGTGTATAAAATTTTACCATCAACGCCGAGTGAGGGGAGCAGCTCGGCATTGTCTCCGGTTATGATGATATCATTCTTCTTTACCGTGACGGGGGGATAGCTGTGATCTTTATTTTCTTTGAAGAGAGCGGCAAACAGAGTGAAGCAGGCGTAGGTACACCAGTTGAGCGGCTGCATCTCTTCGGTGTCTCGGCCTGATTGCAGTTGGGCAATTGCGTTTCGATGTACGATAAGCCGGGCGCCCGTTTTCCGGACGAGCTCGGCGGCGAAGCCGGCATGATCGTCGTGATGGTGGGTGAGCAAAATGAATTTTATCTCGGCAATATCGATGTTCTTCTTTTTCAGCTTTTCCTGGAATTCGCTGAATCTGTCGGGGTAGCTCGTATCGATGAGGAGGTACCCTCCGGTGCAGGGAAGCAAGAAGTCTTTGGTAACGCTGGTTTGCACATAGGTAAATTTGTCAAGCGGTGAATCGTTTGAACAGGTGCATGAAGGCAAGAGAAGGAAACAACCGATAACTATCGCAGCAGCCCTGATCCCTTTCCGTATGCTGTTACGCTCGGTTTTCTGTATCATGGTCTATTCTCCTTTTTTATATAGTGCAGAATGATTATATATTCTCTTTTTCGCAATGACATAACCGATGCCCTGAGCTGAAGGTACTCTATCGTATGGTTTTCGGGTTTGAGCGTATTTCCTTCTTCATCCCGGATGCAGTGGCACTCCTCACGGCCTTTCATTTGATTAATTTTATACTTATCAGTGCATATTTGAAACAAAAATATGAATGATATTTCACATTGTCAATCAAAATATGAAAAATATTTCATATTTTATATTGACATTTCATCTGTCTTGTCTATCGTAGAGAATCTCGGAGGATGGAGAAGCGCTCTCTGTAATGTGTTTTTTGTAATACGAATAGGATGATTTAATGAGTCCGAAAGTTCGTGAGCCAAAACAGGATCGCAGCATAAGGACCAGGAACAGGCTCCTCGAGGCGGGAAAGCGTGTTTTCTCGCAGCGGAACTATCATGATGTTCACGCGGGCGATATCGCCAGGGAAGCGGGGGTCGCCGTGGGGAGCTTTTACGCCTATTTTCATGACAAGCGCGATCTCTTTATGGCCCTTCTGGATGAATACCTGGAGAGAAACTTCACGGTGCTTCGTGAAGGTGCGCGTGAGTTTTCATTTGGGGAGAATGTTCATCTCGATGAGTTTATATATGGCGCCCTGGAAATGCTATTGAAGGCTCATATGGAATCACCTTCTCTCCTCAGGGAATTTCTTCGCATGGCGCTTTACGATGATGAATTGAAGGATCGCATGAACGGTATGGATATGCTGGCCCGGGGGATTCTGGAGAATGCGCTGATGCAGCTCGATCGCATAAAGAAAAGAGAGGTGAAATCAATTGCATATATGCTCTATTACGCATCGGAAGGAGTTATCCATCAGATGGTTCTCGCTCCAGGGGAAATGGATGAGAAAACAATTCTCAGGAATTTTTCGAGTGTTCTCGCACGGTACCTGGAGAGTGAATTTATATAGCTGTGCAAGAGCTGGGCCGACCGCTCCTTTCGAAAGATGAGGGGTGATGATAACAGCTGAGCGTGATGGTTCTGTGAGAAAGGGGGAATTGATATGGGCGATATTTCATACATTGCGGTGAAGCCGAAAGAAGCGGTGCGGCTTATGAAAACATTCGATAGGAATGCAAAAATTGCGCGGAGAGGTCTCCTGCCGTATGTGGGCAGTGATGCGGTCGATACGGTTATCGGTGAGGCGCGGAATGAGTATGAGCGGCTCATTCCGGAAATACCCTATATCGGAGAGAAAAATATTTTCATGCGGCATCTTCTCTTTGCTTCACAGGGGCTGGCGTTGTACCGTACCTTGCGGAAGCGGAACATGACCGTTGAAGAGATTGGTAAAATTCTCTGCACCATGGTCGAGCTGCATGCCTACAGAATGCCATGGATGCTCCGCAAGATTGTCGGGAGATTGATGTTCAGCGGATTGATGATTGAGAAGTATAAAAAAACTGCCGAGGGCTCTCGGAAACGGGAGTTTCCCGGAAACTGGGTGTGCACCTTTGTGCAAGGAGATGGAACAGGTTTTGACTACGGATTTGATATTCATGAATGCGGGCTCCTCAAGTTCTTTCGTGCGCAGGGTGCCGAGGATGTTGTCCCCTATCTCTGCGCAACCGACTACATTGTGAGCAGGGCAATTGGCGAGGGTTTGATGCGGACAATGAATCTCGCTCGTGGCGGGGACAAATGCGATTTTCGGTTCAGGCGAAAGGGGGAGGAGAACCCTGAGTGGATTCCGGACTTCTTTGACCCTGATTTCAGGGTCCTTCGATGAATCCCCGGGGAATTGATCATCGTATTGAAAATCGGGAATTCCACCCCTCCAACTTTTGCCGGAGGGGTGGTGCGGATTGCGATTGATTGCTATATGATGTTTCTTTTCTTATTTCATTTTTGTTCTGTTCCTTTTTTGAGCATCAGAACGTTGGGAAGTTCCTTCGCTGTCAGATAGCGCATGGGAATCTGCTTTCCGTATGCCCACATCTCTGCGAGATCGTCGTAGTGGGGACTCTTGAACTGTCCGGACTGGCCCGGCGGGCTGATGAAGGTTGAGTTTTCGATGTTCGAGAAATCGACTATCATGCGAATGACTCCGCCTGATTTCATTTCGTAGGGATTCTTATTGTCACACCGGCCGACGTTTATAGTAAAGCCGTCCCCCCGCATCGAGATGGGAGAGAGATTCAGAAAGCTGAGCTTCTTCCCCATGGGGTGGGTGAAGATCATCTGATGTATCTTCCCCCACTCCCAATCCTTCGGATCGCTGCCGATTCGATCGGTGAGCTCGGCTACTGCATCCTTCATGCTCTCCTTGATGATATCGTCGCGGGTCTCCCTGACATCGGTGGTCTTGATTTTGTCGAAGAGGGGATGATTGTTGTCACCGATGATTCTGGTGAGCACCAGATCGGGTATATAGACGATGATGTACTGTGAGAGATGCTCCTTCCAGAGCTTCTCACCGGCCTCATCCTGCAAGGTGTTTTTCATCAAGTGTTGGTAGAAAGCTCTGAAGAGAGAGGCCGCCGGGCTCTCCCGGTCAAGAGAGAAATTCCATCCCTCGAAGAGGGAGCAGGCTTCAGCGAACTCTGGATCGTCCTTACATACTCTGATAATATGCGGAACCCATCGCTTTGCCAAAACCGAGACCGAATCGAGCTGCAGCTTTCTCGCCTCATCGAGATTCAATTTGCCGGTTTCCCGCGCAATCTCCTCAAACCGAAGAGCGCGCTCGAAGAGGAAGAAGTTGGTCATGTGATAAGGTGTTTTTTTCGGCTCATTGTTGAAGGAGGCAAAGTACCCCTTTTTCGGATTCAGATCGTAGGGGAGCTTCTCGAAGGGAACGTTGCCAATCCAATCGTACTCTCCGTTCCAGCCGGGAACGGGGAGCACACCGGTTCCCTTTTGCCTGATGGGGGGCGAGGCCATGTACTGATAGCCGATGTTTCCGTCGATATCGGCATATCCCATGTTCAGCGTGGGAGTTTTGACATGGCTTATAGCCTTCCTAAATTCCTGAAAGTTTCTGGCTTGCATTATATCGGTGAATCCCCAAAATACGCCGGTTGGCTTCGTGCCCACCCACTGCATGGCGGTGTTCGGCGGTGCGA
>CAZZCF010000130.1:0-12747 GCA_964652955.1 uncultured Leptospirales bacterium | reverse complement strand
CGTGCCAAGATAAACTTTTCTTCACTCACCGTTCTGTTCCAAACCATATATTCTCAACCCGACATTTGTCAACAAAATTTGTCAACAATTTAAGTAAACTTTTTACCGATTCTCCCCGTCACGCGTGCGATCATCGCTCTCTGCAAAATGCTCAAGGCAGTTTTTTCTCATGACGATAATAATGATGACAACACTCTCGTATCGTCTCACGAGCATGCTGAGTCGCTCCAGAGACTCAACGAAGGGACCTTCCCTGAACCGGAGCCCTTTCCATCAAAGAACAAGGTAGTTGTGGGTATTATGAATATAACAATAAAGCTCATGGAAATCGATGGTGAATTCATCGCAACCTGTCCGGAACTCGACATCAACTGTTATGCTCATAATAAAAAAGAGGCAATTCGGAGGATCGTTACCGTCCTGCGATTCTATATCGATTCGGCGAAGGAGCTCGGTTTCGAGGTAGCGGACTTCGACAGCATCTCCATCGAGGGCTCAACAACGAACATGTGGTTCATGAACAAATCCCTCATCCACAAATCAGATTCAATAAATTAATGCCGCCGAAAAGAGAGAGGAAGGGACTGCCTCTCGTACGCCCCTATCAGACACCGATCAGTCAAGCTCGGATTCGTTGATGGTGAATTTATACTGGCGCAGTATATCTGTCTTCCACTGCTCTATCAACATATTTCTCTTGGAGCTCTCGAGTATTCTTCGTATCCGCTCCTTCACCCGCTGAAAGGGCTCTATCTCCTTTTCACGCCTGTTTCCCTTCGTGATCATCCGATAGTACCTCTTCTCCCTGTTCTTCTCATACTCGGCGCGCATCTCAGATTCGGTAACCTTCACCGCATCGGCATGCATGCTCTTCATATACTCACGGGCGAGGAGAAACTCCGTCCGCATGGCAGCATTCTTCAGGAATTCGGGATCTTTATCGATGCCCTTCCGGAGGGCCTCTCGTTTTAAAAGCTCAAACCGTAAAATATTCTGCGCGAGGCTCATCTTCTGCTGATCGGTAACCCGGGGGACCGGCCCGCTCCCCCGCCTGAATCGACTGGTAAAAAGCTGAATGCGCTTGTTCAAATCGTTAACCGTGTAGACGGTCTCGCCAATTTTAAAAAGAACCTGCCCGGGATCGGCGCTGACCGCTTTCTCGATTTGCACTTTCACATCATCCCGATTCATCAGATTGCGGACATACTGCTGCGATTTTCTCCGCAGTAATCTGTTTTTCAGCCGCTGCGCTTCAACCGTATTCTCGATGACATCTTCGATATTGTCCTCGGTCAGCTCAGCCTTATCGGTAACCATAACAATATAGACACCGTTGGGCAACGGCGCCGGTTTATCGGAATAAACAGTGATCGGCTCCGGCGCATAGTCATCTTCATTCAGCGTAAAGACAACCCGTGAATACTCCGGCGGGAGCATATCGAATATGCGATACCCGATATCCCCGCCTTTCTTCCTTGAAAAATCCTGGGAGTACTTTTTTGCCAGGTCTGAGAACTTCTCACCGCTTTTGAGCTTATCAAGTATCGACCGTGCGCGCGAAAGGGTTTTCTTCAATTCAAGATCCATCTCGTTCCTGGTGAGCTTGACCTTCTTATTCTTCTCCACCTTAAAATCGCGCACCCGCAGATAAATATGACTTATCCTGACGACCGGTTCCGAAAAGGTCGCCCCCTCCGTAATTTCACGTTTGTATAAATGCTTCATGAGCTGCTGCTCGGAAGACATATCGGCGATGACCTTGAAGTGCTCACTCCTGTCAAAACCGTGCTTTCTGGCCTCAAGCGCGGCGATGCGATCGACAGCCATCCGTTTCAGCTTGTCCATGAACTGCTTCTTGTTTTTGGTAACGGACTCAGCTTTATAGTGATTCATCTCCATCCAGTTAAGAAACTCTCCCCGCGTAATTTTCCCGTCCGTATACACAGCGAGAACCTCATCTGCACGATTACAGCCCGACAGTGCGAGTGCTACAAGGGAGCAGATAATTACCGTGAAACCGTATCTCATCACCACTTTCTCCTTTGAATCCATTGAGGAATATAATACCGCTTTACCGGATCGTCCGAAAATACACCGCAGGGCAAATAGCTGTCAATATCTTTTATCGGGCTCCGCTCATGATATTTCGCCGTGTCCTGACAGGGTTCATCACAGGATACCCGCACAATCAGATGAACATCCTTAACCATATAGGTGTTACGGAGATCGCTCTTGTTACATCCCATCACGATGACTGCTGAAAATATTGTTTAAATATTGTTGACAATATCACACCTTCGGTAATGCTGAATAATGACAGAATAATACCATGCTAACGAACGAAGAAGGGGAGATGCATCCTCGAAGAAGCGTGAAACAGATACAGGAATATGAAAGATCACAAAATATATGCGGACAAGCTGAACAGGCTCCTCACCAGTGACGAGCTGGTCAGCTTCAAGAAGGACAATTCCACGCTGGTTGAACTGGGCTATGAGTGCGTCGAGCTCGGCGACTTTAAACGGGCCTTTCATCTCTTCAGCGCCAGCATGCGAGTCAACGGTCCTGATCCCGATATAATGAACGGCCTCGCCATTTCACTCTGTGAGCTCGGAAAACTGAAATTATCGAGAATCGTTCTCGAAAAAGCGGTTGCCATGTACCCGAACGACGCGATAACCCTCGCCAACCTTGCCGGCGTGCACTGGGAGCTGGGCTCGTACGAGCAAGCAATACACTTCTATCACCGGGCAATAACCGGTGATCCGGATATCATAGAAGCGCACATCAATCTCGTAAATCTCTATTATGAACAGGGCGAACTCTTCATGGCGTATGTCACCTGCCTTCAATTCCTCAGCTTCCACCCTGACGACATGGAGGGGAATGAACTGCTCGACGAGCTCCTCCTCAATATCGGAATATCAAATGTATGATACAGGAGCCGCACAACACGCACCCGACATCATCAGCACCGGAATACGAAAAACCGAAATCATAACCCGCATAACAGGACGCATACCGTAAGGAATGTGGCTATGGGAAAAGATCGGATACCCTCCGAGGAGGAATGCTACGGGATTATGCAGCGGCATGAGATGCTTCCCAATATACTCGAACACTCGAAACAGGTATTAAAGGTATCGATCGCCCTCTATGATAATATCAACACTACCGCTCGGCTCAATCGAGAACTCATCGTTGCGGCGGCGCTCCTGCATGACATTACCAAAACGCAATCGATACAGACAAAGGAGCCGCACGACAAAACCGGCGCCGCGCTCATGCGGAAGCTGGGATTTCATCGCGTTGCCGATATCGTTGAGCAGCACGTTATTCTCAAAAACTTTGATCCTGACGGGATGCTTGACGAACGGGAGATAGTGTACTACGCCGACAAGCGGGTGATGCATACCAGCATCGTCTCCGTTGAGAAGCGAATCGACGACATTATCAACCGGTACGGGAACACGGATGAGCGGATACGGCTGATTCTGGAGAATAAAGAGCGCATCCTTCAGATGGAGCGTAAAATCAAACGGTTCCTGAAGAGGGATATTGATGAGATACTCGATGAGCTGAAGTCAGAGCACCTCCGATTCTCATGATGCTGCTCATCCTTCATATGCGCTGCGAGCATGGAGATGTACTGTATACTTGACTGCTTTGTGGACGAACCGGCCTGTTTCGGGGTCCCCCCCTTCCTCTCACCGTACCCCCGCTACCTCTACGGGGCGCTCGTTGACGCCGGTGTTGACAGCGAGAAAATACGGTATAGTACCATCGAGACGCTCAGAGAAAACGAGTACCGGCTTCCAGAAGCCTTCTCACAGGTATTTCTCATCGGGGGAGCCGTTGTTCCGGGGAAGTATCTCGGATCGCGAATCGGCACCCTCAGAGAGGTCGAGAGGATAATTGCGAACAACAGCGGAACCGGATTTGCCATCGGCGGTCTGATAAGCCATCTCATTCCGGACGGATTGCCCGGCGTAACACTGGTTAGAGCCGACATTGAGAAATTCGCCTTTCACACGGTCAGGGGAGATCCCCACGACATGAGAAGGGACTATCGGGAGCTGTCACGATGGGCCGTCCAGGGTGCCGCGGTGGTGCGCCAGCATCCCTCCTTCCCCAATCTGATATGCGAGATAGAGACCTATCGGGGGTGTCCCCGAAAAACCCACTGCTCCTTCTGCTCGGAATATCTCTTCAGGGAGATCACCTTCAGAGATGGCCAGGATATTATTGATGAGATCGAGGCGCTCATCGAGAAGGGGATACGGAGATTCAGGATTGGCCGACAGGCCGACATCCTCCAGTACCAGACGCCCCGCAGAAAATTCAAGAAGGGCTTCCCGCAGCCGGATCCGAAACCGATCATCGAGCTCTTCTCGGCGCTGCGGGAGAAGCGGTTACGGGGGGAGATTGCAGTCCTGAATATCGATAATGCGAATCCCGGAACCATATACCACTTTCCCGATGAATCCTCACGAATACTCGAAGCAATTGCAGATGCGGTTACCCCCGGTGATACCATCGCCCTGGGTGTGGAATCATTCGATACCGCGGTGATTGCGCAGAACAACCTCAAGGTGAACAGGGATGAGCTGATTGCCGTGTTGACGCTCATCAATCGGATTGGCGGGAAGCGGGTCAATGACATACCCGTACTGCTGCCGGGCATCAACCTGATTCACGGGCTTATCGGGGAGACCGCAAACACCTTCAAGATAAATTATGAATCGCTTCTCGATATACGCGACCGGGGGCTTCTCGTCAAACGGATAAACATCCGCAAGATTCTCATCTTCCCCGGTACTCGAGCCGCAGGCGAAGTGAAGAGAATCTCCGAATCAGTTCGGAAGCGATATGACTTCTTCAGGGAGAAGATCCGGAAGGAGATTGAACACGATATGCTGACCCGGATTTATCCGACGGGCGCCATTCTGCGTGATCTGCTTGTCCTGGAGCATCGATTTGACTACTCATACGCGAAACAGATAGCGAGCTATTCGATCACCGCCAAGATTCCGGTGCCCCTCCCGCTCCAGTCGCTCTGCGATGTAATCGTCACCGGGCATCGGGAGCGATCGCTCATCGCCCTCCCCTATCCGATCGCCATCAACGCGATTCCGCAGAAAGCAATGGAACACATACCGGGGATTGGCAGGAAGCTCGCCTCCCGGCTGATAGTAGAGCGTCCCCTTCAGAAGAGGGAAGATATCACCGACATTGCACCGCATCTGGACAGGAAGATCTCCGATGCGATCCGCTTCTGATTTTATTGAGTGAAAGGCGTGCAGGGAATTCTGGCATCATAAGAGACCGGCCGGAATTCAGTACTTCTTTCGCTCCCTGTCGTGATTGAGCCTGTTCATGATATAGACAGCAGCATAGGCGCCGATCAAACCGGTGATAATATTCACCCCGGCATCGATCGCAAGGAACCGCAGCACCCGTATAGCAATATCAAGCAACAGCCTGTCCAGGATAAATCCACCGATGAGGGCCCCGATGACGCCGACAACCAGCCCGCCGATAAAACCACCGAAGAGATCCCGTTTCTTTACATAATAGTAAATCCACGAAACGATTGCGCCGAGTCCCAGATATATGATAATTGCAAGAATTTTCATGAAAAAGCTCTGTAACTCTTCAGACATAGCCCATCACACTCCTTCCTCCTGATTGCCATTACACAGCGGCTTGCACAACATGGAGAGATTTACCATCGAAAAACAATATGGAACAGTATACGGCAATTACTTTTTATCGGGTTACCCAAAAAAGATATCTCCCTTGCCCCTTCTGACAATAGTCATCTCGCCGGTGGAAAAATCGATAACGGTCGACGGCTCCGATACCTTGATGCCGCAGTCGATAACCAGATCTATCTCATTCCTGAGCTGCCGCTCCATACCGGACGGCTCAACAATGTACTCACCCGAAGAGGTGCTCACACTCGCCGACAGTATCGGCCTTCCCAGGGCAGCAACGAGGGCGCGTGCTACAGTGTTATCCGGGATGCGAATCCCGATTGTTTTCTGATTGGTGAGAACAATACGCGGAACGAGCTTCGATGCCTTGAATATGAAGGTGTAGGGTCCCGGCAGGGCCTTCTTTATAATCTTAAACGCCTTATCCGAGACATTTCGCACATACTCATGGAGCTTGGAGATATCGGAAAAGATGAAGCTCAAGGGCTTGTTCTTGGGTATCTTCTTTATGCGGTAGATCCGCTCAATCGCATGCTTGTCGCTGATATCACACCCATACGCATATACCGTATCAGTCGGGTAGATGATAACACCGCCATCCTCGAGAATATCCCTCGCTTTCGTGATGAGACGCTTCTGAGGATTTTGTTCGTTGATTACAAAAATCATCTCGCCTCACGAAAACAGACTGCTCCGTAAACCACTATGAGCCGGAACCCGTCACGTCAACTATTTAATACCTGAAGGGGCGGCCTCTCATAAAAACGAACCCCCCCGTGACGATCAATATAAAAAAGGCTTTTGCAGGAGAGCCCTCTGCAAAAGCCTTTAACCTGGTAAATGCATAGAAGGAGTGTCGACTGCTTCCGTTAATTTCTTCCCTCAATCCACTTTTCATGGGAAGCAAAGAAATCGTTCGGAAACATTCGAATAAATTGATTATCAATCACTACACTTATCGGATGTATCAAAAATCACTTTAATACTTTTTTCGCCTGAAGGACGGGGAATTTTCACCCGCTTGTTCTTGCTTTTCATGGCAAATTATGCTATACTTAATCAAAGCCGTTTTATTCAGATGAACATGGTGACAGTATCAAGAGCAATATTTTATCGCGATACCCGGAATCCGACAGTAATGATGGCGGGGGTAAATTGACAAAGTATTATGTCAGTGCGGGGAACGGAAGCTTATTTGCATTGTCATCGCGAGGAGCAACGCGACGAAGCGATCTATGTTCATTGAACAATCAATCACCATGAAAAGAGATTCCTCGCGGAGTTTACCCCGAGATAATTCGAGGGGCTCGGAACAGGCTCCGCAATCTCTGTTCATAAACAGACCGATTGTAGAAATAATGATAAAATAATGAACGTAAAGTGTTAATAAATAGAGATCGCTTCGCTGCCTGCCGGACAGCAGACAGGCGCTCGCGATGACGTGCCGTTATTCAACAATCACGCCGGACTCGGGGGGAGCATACCATTACATCAAAACAATTATGCTCATTTAGAACAGGAATCGTTCGATGAAGGGCATGTTCGGATATAACCGTTTGCATTATTCTGGATAAAGCATGCCTTAAATGTAATTTTATAATTGATCCCTCGAGCTCGTTTTATTTTACTGTTACCGGGAGACGACACACGTATTATGGGCGAGATAGAGCTCAAGATAAAGAGCAGGAATCTGGACACACTCATCGCGCTGGTGCGATCACAGAACCGCACTGCCGATACCGATTTAATTGAAAGATCTTATCTGAAGGCCTGCCGAGCACATGACAATCAGTTCCGGCTCTCAGGAGAGCCCTATATTACACATCCCCTCGAGGTCGCCATCATCCTCGCACAACTGAATATGGACACGGCAACCATCTGCGCCGCACTCCTTCACGATACCGTTGAAGACACCGAAATAACCATCAATACCCTCAAAGAGGAATTCGGCGAGGAGATTGCAGAGCTCGTCGATGGCGTCACAAAAATATCATCGCTCAAGAAAAGATCAAAACCTATCGAGCAGGCACAGAATCTCCGGAAAATGCTCATGGCAACCGTCAAGGATGTCCGGGTTATACTCATCAAGCTCGCCGATAAACTGCACAACATGCGTACCATTATGTTTCATCCTGAAGACAAGCAGCAGCAGATTGCCAGGGAGGTGCTCGATCTCTATGCGCCCCTTGCCGGCAGACTCGGAATCTCAACAATCAGATCAGAGCTGGAAGACCTCGCCTTCCACGTGCTCGAACACGAGGAATACCACACCATCAAGGAGATGGTGGCCGATAAAAAACATGAAATCGAAGCATATATCGAAAACATCAGGAGTATTCTTCAGCATAAATTCCAGGAGCTGAATATCACGGCGAAAATAACGGGGAGGGCAAAGCACTACTATTCAATTTACCGCAAAATGAAGTATCAGGGGAAATCCTTCGCCGAAATCTTCGATATCCGCGCCATCAGGATAATCACCGATGAGGTCAAGGACTGCTACGGCATACTGGGCGTAACTCACACGCTCTGGACGCCAATCACCTCCCGGTTCAAAGACTACATAGCCGTCCCGAAATCCAACAGGTATCAGTCGCTCCATACGACCGTTATGGGACCGGACGGCCATCCACTCGAAATTCAGATACGCACCTGGGAGATGCACCTCGTGGACGAGATGGGCGTCGCCGCCCACTGGCTCTACAAGGAGGACCCCCGGATCATCAGCAAAGAATATCGGAACATGTCTCTCCTGAAAAATTTGGACCAGTGGGATTCAGAGGTGCGGGACACCCGTGAGTTCATGAAGGAAGTCAAAATGGATCTCTACGAAGACGAGATATTCGTCTTCACACCAAAGGGGAAAATAATCAAGCTCGCCAAAGGTTCAACGGCGATCGATTTTGCCTACGCGATTCACACCGAGGTGGGAAACAGTTGCATCGGCGTCAAGATCAATAATAAACTCGTCCCGCTCAAAACCGAGCTCTCGAGCGGCGACATCGTCGAGATACTGACCAGCAAGAAGGGGCATCCCTCCGA
This sequence comes from uncultured Leptospirales bacterium, assembly GCA_964652955.1. Classification (GTDB taxonomy): domain Bacteria; phylum Spirochaetota; class UBA4802; order UBA4802; family JAKQUI01; genus CAZZCF01. The sequence continues at coordinate 3,988 of CAZZCF010000130.1, read as the reverse complement.
GTCGTGGCTCAAGTTCGTCAAGTCATCGAATGCACGCTACAAGATCAGAAACTGGTTGCGAAAGCATAAGGAACCCCAGGTTAAAGAACCTCCCGTCAGGCCATCGAAGAAGAACACCGTCGAGGTTTCCATCCCGGAATCGGAGCTCATAAAGATCAAGCAGTACAATAAGCGGAACAAGCTCACGCTCAGCATCAACGGAACGTCCAACATCATGATAAAGCTTTCCCAGTGCTGCCAGCCGATACCCGGAGATGACGTCGTCGGATTCATAACGAGGGGGCGGGGAATTACCGTCCACCGGACGAGCTGCCCCTCACTGAAGAGGCTCAAGCTCGAAAAAGAGCGGCTTATCAATATCGTGTGGGAGAGCTCCGAGAGCACCGAGAGCACCTATCCCATTAAGCTCGTTGTCCACGCCACCGATCGGCAGAATCTGCTCAAGGATCTGGCAGAGGAGATGGCACAGTGCAAAACCAACATCATAAAGGTGGAAGCGCAGGTTATCAGCGAAGGCGATGCCATGTTCAAGTTCATCCTGGAGGTGAAGGGCGTTAAGCACCTCAAAGAGATTATCGAACGGGTCAAGCGGATCAAGAGCGTCACCAATGCTTATAAGCTCAATGAAAAGGTGGTATTAAAATAGGGATCTGACGTGAGAACGGTACTCTGTTCCTCCTCGCCGAGACGAAGGGAGATCCTCGGCACCGTAATTGACGGCTTCGAAATTCACCCACCCGAAATAGATGAAGCGCACGGTGAGCAGGAGAGCCCCCTCGCCTATGCCAACCGCATCTCCAGAGAGAAAGCCGAATCGTATCCCATCCCGCACCGCGATGAGCCATTCCTGATCATCGGCTGCGACACCATCGTAACGCTCGACGACCTGATACTCGGAAAACCGGGGAATTACGATGACGCCCGGCGCTCTCTGCAGATGCTCAGCGGCACAACACATACGGTCATCAGCAGCCTAACTCTTTTCTATCAGGGGAGCAAACGCAACTCCATCACGGATGCGGAGATAACCCGCGTTGCCTTCAGACCTCTCAATGAAGAGGACATTCGCACCTACCTGAGACGTATCGATTATACGGACAAGGCGGGCGCCTACGCGCTTCAGGAACACGGCGAGATGATAGTTGAACGGATAGAGGGCTCAGCCACAAATGTCATCGGATTTCCCCTTCGGCTGTTCTACAAGCTGATCGGCCGTCTCGCTCTCACCCGGTCCCTTTTCGGCCCATCATGATGCTGTAATCGATGAGACGTCTAAGGGGCCATACAGCAGAGATCTCGAAAATAAGTTGACCGGCTTATCATTCGTATCGTATCCTTATGAAGGCATTACATTTTTATAAAAAGAGAAAAAGAGGAATACCCCTATGGACAAGAGAACACAGTTCATCGTTGACAGAAAATTTCAGTTGAAGCAGGCATTTTCAACTATCCGGATTACCTTTCTCGCCGTTGCAATTTTTGTTGGAATCACGGTCGGTACTATCGTTTACAACAATTATAAGCTGGGAATCATGTCAAAAAACAATGAAGATATAATCGTAAAATTGGAAAATATCAACATAATCCAGGATAACATCGTCGAAACGATACTGACCTGGACTCAGGAACCGGGAGGGAAAACACAAAAAAAAGCCATCTCCGAGGTTTCCCGGAAACATCAGGGAAACATTCAGATGATACAGGAGAATATTACCACTATTCAGAGTAATATCACCGCAAACAACCGTATAATCGACAATAACAATATCATGCTCATTCTGGTAGTGGTACTGCTTATCCTCGCCGTGCCCCTCCTCTACTTCCTGATGATACGAAAAACCCATCACATATCCGGTCCCATTCACGTTATATCCGAATACCTCAGAGAAATTATCGAAGGGAAAATCCCGACGGTACGGCCCATACGAAAGAATGACGAGCTCCAGGAGTTCTATACGCTCTTTGCGGAAATGGTGGAGCACCTCAGGGAGAAGGAGGGGAGATAAGGATACCGCAGCGATTCCGGATGCATCCCGGGAAAATTTTTCTTGAAAAAATTGCACCGATGCCCGAGAGTGTTCGATACAAGCGGGTGTAATTCAGCGGTAGAATGTCAGCTTCCCAAGCTGAACGTCGCCGGTTCGATTCCGGTCACCCGCTCATTCAACTTCCTTTTTTATAAACAGTGCCCTACCCCCATTTTTCGTCCACTCACAGTTAGAGATTCAATACTCTCTGATACTCGCCGTTAAGATTTTCTCCATACTCAATTTGTTTCATAATAACCGATGAGCTGTGGGATGAGTCATGTTTTTATCTATTCCTTAAAGCCAATTTTACGTTTTGGTTTTTTATCTTCAGTAATTAGTTGGCGAATAACTTCAAATATATTCTGAATTTCTGCATCATGCTCTAGATACATGCGTTCAAGCTCATCAATTCTATTTAATATTTTTTCCTGTGAAGACAATAATTTTCTTAGCTGAGTGAAAGCTCTCATTATCTGAATATTTACCGATATTGCTCTTTCACTATTAAGTACACTTGAGAGCATTGCTACACCCTGCTCTGCGAAAGCATATGGATTGGTAGTCGAATGTTTAAGAGACTCGAACCGATCGCAATTCGCGATCAGTTCATTCTTTTCTTTTTTTGTTAATTGGAAAATGAAATCAGGTGGGAATCGTTTTTTGTTGCGTTTTACCTGTTCGTTCAATCTGTATACTTTGACTCCATACAAATCCGCGAGATTTCTATCCAGCATTACCTTAACATCTCGAATGATGAATATTTTGCTTTGAATAACTTCAATGGATAAGATTTCGGACATTGCGAAAGTGCGCTGGGCACGGATGCCCGAGTGCCGCGATGACACGGAGGGCAAGGAGCGGCCGCCGGTGTGGGGATTGTACACCGTCCGTATCCGGTTGTTGGAGTCGGAGCTCATCTCCTTGGTGAGGCCCCGGTCGTTGTCCCGCTGGCGGGTCATGTTCCCGTTCCCGTCGTACTCCATCAGGAAGCGGTTCAGCCAGTTCACGCCGGACTTTTTGATTGACATCAAATTTCAATCAATATAGATTATCTTTTAAGAAATACCCTAATAAAGAGAATACAATATATCAGCACCATTGAAAATCTTGAAATGATAAATAATAAATAATGATTACGGATGAGCATATAGCAATAATAACGAAAAGGATTATAGAAGCGTATAATCCCAAATATATTTACCTTTTCGGATCCTATGCTTGGGGCATTCCGGAGCAAGCACGGGATGTCGATCTTCTCGTTGTTGTACAAGAATCTTCCGAAAAGCCTTACCGCCGATCGATAAAAGGATACAAGGCCCTGAAAGGCCTTGAAGTCGGCAAAGATATTCTCGTCTATACCGATAAGGAATTCAATGAGATATGCGAAGATCCTTCCTCCCTCTGTTACAAAATAAAAATGCAGGGCAAAATGATATATGAAGCAGCATGAGTTCTGGTTGTTAAAAGCTCACAATGACCTGAATTCGGCAAAAAAGCTCATCTCCGGAGACGACCCCATTACCGACACAGGAGCGTATCACACACATCAGTGTGCCGAGAAAGCATTGAAAGGATATCTCGCCTTTCACAAAAAGCCTGTCGAGAAAACAAATGACATTCAGCTTCTCCTCGAGAAGTGCATGAAAATTGATTTTGATTTTAAATTAATCTACGATGACGGAATTTCCCTGAATCCCTATGCTACTGAATTCAGATATCCCGGCCTTGTTATCAATCCCGATCTGAATGATGTCGTGGAAGCAGTTTCAATAGCGGAGAAAATTCTTCACTTTATCAAAGAGAAGATAGGTTCAGATTTTAACAAATAATTCCAGTAACATCTCATACGCTGTACTTTTTTTAATGAGCGGTACTCCCGGTTTACGAAACCGGTAAACTTTCCCCATCAGGAAGCGGTTCAGCCCGTACTTCGTCGTCTCTATGTCGGTGGCGGCGTG
>CAZZCF010000129.1:5411-12822 GCA_964652955.1 uncultured Leptospirales bacterium | reverse complement strand
GTTCTTCCCGATATCTACGCATTTCACCGCTACACCGGGAATTCCGCTCTCCTCTCCCGAACTCAAGAGAACCAGTATTAGATGCAATTCATGAGTTGAGCCCATGGCTTTCACATCTAACTTAATCCCCCGCCTGCACGCCCTTTATGCCCAATAATTCCGAACAACGCTCGCCCCATACGTATTACCGCGGCTGCTGGCACGTAGTTAGCCGGGGCTTTAGGCAGATACCGTCATCACAGAGAATATTACCCTCTGCTTATTCGTCTCTGCTTACCGGACTTTACAATCCGAAGACCTTCATCGTCCACGCGGCGTCGCTGCGTCAGGCTTTCGCCCATTGCGCAAGATTCTTAACTGCTGCCTCCCGTAGGAGTCTGGGCCGTATCTCAGTCCCAATGTGGCCGTACACCCTCTCAGGCCGGCTACCCATCGTTGCCTTGGTAGGCCATTACCCCACCAACAAGCTAATGGGCCGCGGACTCATCTCCAGGCGGTAGGCCCGAAGGTCCCCACCTTTAATGGCTGCTCCTTGCGAAGCTACCATCTCATTCGGTATTAGCCATCCTTTCGAATGGTTGTCCCCAACCCGGAGGTAGATTATCCACGTGTTACTCACCCGTTCGCCACTCTCCCCCCAATGCAAGCACCGGGGTTCTCGTTCGACTTGCATGTTTAAGACGCGCCGCCAGCGTTCGTTCTGAGCCAGAATCAAACTCTCCGTTATAGATAAATCTAATAACTAGATTTATTATTCAGAGAATTGACGAGAAACCGTTTATAGATACTACTCAGTTTTCAAAGAACCATGACATGGAGATAAAAAAACCCAGCCGTTCTGGGAATTACGAAATGCTCTTATATTAGAAAGCTCCCAAAATGAAAGTTACTTTTCACTACATTATTCGTCAAGTTTTTTTAACGGATTTTAAACCTTTTTTTCAAATATCCTTTAACTTTTTAGTTATTCTTATATGTTTGATAATAAAAATGAAAAATATATTAATCGAAATACTGAAGATACATAATCATAAGTAAAATCCCCTGCCGATGCTTTCTGCAGAAAGGTGAAGAAAAAATCAATCGCTTCAGAATGAGAGAATTATCTTTTCCATTTCCCCGCGAGCCAGCATGCCATAAAAACAGTTCCTTATCTTCTGTCAAGAAAAAAACGTCTTTCCATAATAGTTATATAAAATTTCTTGAATCAAATGAGAGGTGCAGTAGTGCGGCAAACACAATACCGCATGAGCCACCTCCCGATTGCGAGGAATGTGCCGCTCCATCATCTGGCCTGCAGGGGATGACCGTGCTGCAATACAATACTACAGCACGCGAAGAGAGACATCTCACACACGAAGACATGCGCAAAGGGGAAAGAGAGAAAGCATTCACCGTCACCACTTTCTGCTGATAACCTCCTCATACCCCTGAAGCATATAGTAGGTAGCTCTGTCAAAATAGAGGACCACCCTGTTGCTCAGATCCAGTGCCTGCTTGTAATCGGTTATATCATACTCCATCTCCCGCTGCACCAGGAGCCAGAGATGTCTCCTGATCAGAACAAGCGCTTTGTACATGTGGGAAAACGGGACGCCCTGTGCAAACCGCTCTTTTGCCAACCGCTTGAACTGTCTGGCTATCTCCTCTTTCGGGTATTCTTTGGTGATCCATTTCGAGAGCTCCCGGTATATGCCGTTCCCGAATTCATATATATCTTCCCGCGCGACATTCCGATACGCCTGCGTATCAGGATTCGAAAGAAGATCGTTCATGAAATGCTCGGTAACCTGTTGATGATTCTGCTGAACGAGCTCAACAAATCTATTGGTGAGTATTTCTCCTCTGGTTTTCATCACCACACCCCTCATTCGTTCATGGCTGAGCGGAACACCCACTCACAGGTTCCCATGATAACATAGCGACTGAAAAAATACAAGGCGGTTATTTAAAATGTTCTCCCCGCACGGACAATTCCAGGGACCGGTGCTCATGAGTGAGCGATCCCCTGACGGAGAAGAGAGAGCGCCATCGATTACCGCTTTCGAGATCTCAATCGGATACGCGGCCGTAGAGCCGATAAAACTCCTTCAGGTATTCCGCAGCAATACTACTATTGTCGATTATCAGGATATTCTCATCGTTAACCCGGTTGGCGTTACTGGTAAAATTATATGAGCCGGTAATGACAACTTTTTTATCGAGAATGAGCACTTTATGATGCATCTTCCCTTTATTGCCATCAAAACGAACCGGAATCCCCTCCAGCTTCATTTTAACATACTCGGAATACCGGCTCCCTGACCCGTCTCTTTCAAAGATACCATAGACCTTCACCCCCCGCTGAAAGCTCCTGATGATCTCTTCCCCAAGCACATCGCTAGTAAAGGAGAACATCATGAAGTGCACCGATTCCCGTGCTTTCCGAATCCGCTTCCGTATTATCCGCTCAATATTATCTTCCGGTGAAAAAAACACATTAATCGGCGTTTCCCCGATCCTGACATAATACCGCTTGGTGAGCCTCGCAAAGGGGGGTTCCCTCCGGTTGCCGAAGATCCGGTCCCTGAACATCTCAAAAAATTCATCTCGAAATATTGAAGCAAGCTCATCCGATCGTATCGCCAGTGCATTGTTATTGTTCCTGAGCAATCCATTCCGGGTGATATTGAACGAGCCGGTCCATACGATATCGTCGATAACGGCAAATTTATGATGCATGAGACCACTGTTCCGATCGGTTACAACAGCAATCCCCGCACTGCACAGCTTCTTCACCGCATCGCGCTCAGCATTCTGCTCCTCAGTCACTATCTTAACCGAAACGCCCCGCCGGTGAGCGTCTATAAGCGCATCTGCAATCCGTTCCGATGAGACATCATAGAACGCACCACAGAAATCTCGTGCGTTCCGTATAAGGGTAATGAGTGCAGATTCCGGATTGTCAGCGGGAAGGCGGCCCCGTCGAGCGGGATCGGTGAAGCACACCCGCCACCAGGTACCGTGAATTTCTGCGGAAACACCGGTCATGACGACAAGGGAGAGAAGCACAATACCGATCGCGGCGATGCGGCGATACCTATTCCTCATAGTTCTCATTTGGTGCCTCGGATATTTTCCACCTCCGGGCCTCATAATCCCACGGGAGATGAATATAATTAAAGAACGTCTGTATACTCGATGAGGTGTATCCGACGGGCAGGAGATCTCCAAAGGCTATCGCATAATTAAATGAAATTCCGAGATGAACATTTTTAGTCTTCATCCGCTCGAACCGCTGATCAAATCCCCGCGCATAATATGCGATATCAACATTCACATACCGCAACGGAGTGAGCGAAACATAGGGTATTCCTGCAAGTTTTGTTGTGAGGATATATTTCGTTCCACCATAGTCGGTGGGGAGATCGTGATTTTTGCCGAGTTCAAAGTCCTCTCTCATTTCACGTGACGGAACGTACTCAAACTGAACGGAAAAAATCCTATCGAGGGTGGGGGAACAGTCAAGAATGAATGCGATGACAATACCGATATTATTGAAAAGAAAATCATAGGGATCAAAACCGTATTCGGGGGAAAAACCGTCTCCGATTTCACTCCCCAGCATTATCAGCTCTGAAAAAACGACACCCTCAACATTTCCAGCCAGTGCCGACGAACCCGACGCCCTGAAGAAAAAGCTCGCGAGCCGCTTCAGTACATATGCCGAGTACAAATGACCAAACTTATCAGCTCCACCATGCACCGCATGCCTGCCCTGGAAATTCTCGGGATTCCAGGTGAAGCCCTCATCGACCTCCCAGCCCCAGGTCGTCACGCCGTAGAGCAAAAAAAAGCTGGGTGCCGCGACATAGAGACCCGTTCGTATAAGGGGAGCACTCTCCTCATCGAACTGAAAGGAATCGTAGAGGTTAACCGGCTGTCTGACTGTTGGCGAAAAAACATCATCTCCACTCGCAAGATGCTCCCGGGCACCAGCGGTAACACTGAGGAGGAGAAGGATCAAACACGATAAAAATAAATTTCGAAATACAAACACCACCAATTATAAATCCTCATGTATTATTCCTGCTCACGGGAATGATCCGGCAGACAGATCTCTTCACGAGAGAGGTCGCATGCATGCGCTCCGAGCATGCATTTACGGGAGGCGCACTACCCATCTATATATTTTCCCAAAGGCATCGGGCAGGCATCTGAGAAGTGAAATGCACCTGTATTGGAAAAGGGAGGGAGGGAAACTTTGCAAGCAATTTTTCATCCTTTTTCAAGCTTCTCTTTGTGATCCCAGATCATGTTCTCATACACGGTAAATAAGAGTTGATCTTTCTGCTCAGGGAAGACGAGTTTCAGCTTGGCAATGAGTGTATGGTACAGGGTCAACTCACCCGGCTCCTGTGCGGATGCTATCATATTCCTCACCTCATCTTCCTTCTTGTCAATCAAATGGATATAGAATTGAAAGGCCTTCCTGAGCGATTCCAGATTTGCCTGTTCCCTCTTCAGCTCATCTATTGTGTCTGCCTTCGAGAGCATGGTATTGATAAAATTTAAAATGTAATCAGTATCAACATGCGTGAGATCAAAATCGAGAAGAAGCTGCTTAACCTTGGCGAGGTCCATATTGCGAAGATGCACTCGCGCGAGAAAAACAGGATTCTGTGACATGACATTCAGGTTGACATCCCTCAGCATATCAGTTGCTCTTCGCTCGCTCTCCGCGTCGACCGGCACCGAAAAAGGTCTGTCTATTTCGGTAATCTCCGATTGAGCATCAGCGACGATTACCTGTGCATGGGGACATCGGTTTCTGACAACGACATGATCAGTCTTCGGAACATCCTCATCAATCACAATAAAGTCAGGCGGCTTTCCGGACTCAACGAGAGCAATGAGCTGAGTGGCGCTGCTCATTCCCGTCAAGCGTACAGGGATCATATCAAGCCTGTCGCTGAAGTGAATGAAGAGGTACCGATTCTTTGTATAATCCTTTCGCGCAAAGGGAACAACCAGCTTTGCCCTGCTTACCTTCAAGAGGGAGAGATCACCGGTATAGTTATTCTTAATACGAAAATTCCCTCCGATGAAAACTATATGGTAAATAGGGTGCATTACTTTCAAACCATGCTCATCCGAGTATATCAATGAACCCTTCCGGTCAAAAGCCATAAATTTCCCCTTATTGATGAGTATCTTTAACGAGATACCCTTTGGCGTTTTTTCTTCGATAGAGCTCACAGCACTCCCAGCCGGCATGATAAATCAGCTTCATCCATGACCCCTATAAGGACACGATGAAAGCAATCAAAAGAACAATACTGTTTCACCACCATATTTATGAAAAAAGCAATCTTTTTTTATCATACAACAGACCTTCATTACTGATACACATATCGAGAGAATACGCCTTACACTTATCTCTATGAATCAGTAGTTTCATTCATTTTAAAATAATAACTCATTGTATCAAATAGTATACTCACAAGGGAGCTTCAAATTTAAACAAATAGTGCCTTCTTCTAATAAAATACCCCGTAGCACGCTGTCAGTGTAATTAAATTGATTGATACCCAGAACATCGACGGGGTATTGTGCTACCAGGCGAGCCTGCTTCGCGGGCTCGCCCTATAATAAAGTATTTGACAAGACTCAATTTTGTTGGGTAAAAGGGAATCTCTTGTATAACCGCTATCGGTAATATCAGATCTCCAGAAGCGGAACACCGAACGAACATGACGTTACAGCAGAAGAATACCATTTTCAAGTAAGTCATTGCTCTTTCACTCGAATGCAGGGGGAAAGATCATCCCGGCATGGCAAGTCAGAGATCGTAATTATACATTTCATGAAAACAGGTGGAGTATAATCATGGATGACATAAATATAAGTCACAGGAGAATTTACGAAGGCATCGTTATCGATTTTTCCAGTGAGCTTGACGATGACCGCTCAGTGAAGAACATCCTCCGAGAAGAAGGCTCCTGGCGGAACAAGTCTCACGAATCCACCCTCGTTGAACACTTTACCGTGGATCTCGAGGATATTCTCCCTATCAATATCATAGAGCTCGTTCCCGGATCCGCCGGCACCTTCCCCTCGGATTTCAGAATTGAAGGGAGCCCAGATGGAACAAACTGGACGATAATCAGCTCGGAGAAGAATCTGAAACTGGATGACTCCAGCTACACGCTCTTCATGCCAATACTGCACTTCCGGTACATCAAGGTGCTCATTTTCAAACCGCTGCGTGTTCACCATTTCCAGGTTGAATTAAGCAGGCTCATTCTCGGCATTGCGGGTATACAGTCAATCGTTCCGAGCAGTCCCTCCTATCCCGACCATGACATCTACAAGCTCTTCGACAGCAATTCCGAAACGTACTGGGAAACGAGTCTCAAACCGATGCCGGAAAAGGAGATAGTCGAAATTGATTTTGGACACCCGTTCCACATCAACAAACTTATTCTTGTTACCACTTCCCTTGAGCCAAACGGATTCCCGGAGCATCTCACGGTTGAGATAAGCACCGACAAGAAGACCTGGACCACGCTCTATGAAGAAAAAAATGTCATAACGGAACCCGGAACACGATACTGCTGGGATACCAGTACCGCACTTGCCCGTTATGTTCGTCTCGAGATGATGTCCTTCGAAATAGAAAAAAATAAATTCGGCATCAGGCTGGCCGGCATGGAGATATACGCTGCACCGAATACCAACATGCACACACATACTATCGGCACACTTACCCCCTATGCCTCTATATTCAATCCCGGCATGGTCAAGCTCGCGAAAGATGGTGAAGACATGGCGGGAACAGCCCTTCAGGCAAGTGACAGAAGATTGCGAGACGCAACAACAATTTTTAAAGGAATCGTCCAGCTGGCTGAAAACGGCGATGTCCGCGAAGGGCTCGCCGTGCAATCATCCGATCAGCGGCTCAAGCCGGCAACGGACTTACAGTACGGCATCGTCCGTTTTGCCTATGACCGGGAGGATCATCCCGCGACGGCGGTACAGGGGAGTGACTCGAGACTAAAAGAGGCAACGGAAACGAGCTTTGGCATAGTCAAGCTCTGCCCCGACAATGTTTACTCGGAGCTCAGCGTCGTTCAGGGAAATGATTCCCGCCTCCAGAAAGCAACCACGAGTTCCTTCGGTATATGCAGAATCGCTCAAGATGGTGAAAAGAGCAGCGATTGTGTGATTGCCGGAAATGACAGACGGCTCAGAGATGCCACGACGACCTATCCAGGCATTGTCGAGCTCGCCGAGGACGGTGAAGATAAACCCGATGTCGTCGTGCAGGGAAACGATAAGCGGCTTAAAAACGCCACCACTGTCTCGCGAGGTATCGTCGAGCTCGCCGAGGACGGTGAAGATAAACCCGATGTCGTCGTGCAGGGAAACG
>CAZZCF010000129.1:230-5311 GCA_964652955.1 uncultured Leptospirales bacterium | reverse complement strand
GTCGAGCTCGCCGAGGACGGTGAAGATAAACCCGATGTCGTCGTGCAGGGAAACGATAAGCGGCTCAAAAACGCCACCACTGTCTCGCGGGGTATCGTCGAGCTCGCCGAGGATGGCGAGGATAAACCCGATGTCGTCGTGCAGGGAAACGACAAGCGGCTCAAAAACGCCACCACTGTCTCGCGGGGTATCGTCGAGCTCGCCGAAAATGGCGAGGATAAACCCGATATCGTCGTGCAGGGAAACGACAAGCGGCTCAAGGACGCCACCGAAACGAGAAAGGGCATCCTCATATTCGCCAAAGATGGCGAGAGCGCGCCACTCAAAGCAGTTCAGGCAAATGACAGGCGGCTCAGAGACGCCACCACCACCTATCGAGGTATCGTCGAGCTCGCCGAGGACGGTGAAGATAAACCAGATGTCGTCGTGCAGGGAAACGACAAGCGGCTCAAGGACGCCACCACAGCCTCGCGGGGTATCGTCGAGCTCGCCGAGGATGGCGAAGACCGACCCGATGTCGTCGTGCAGGGAAACGATAAGCGGCTCAAGGACGCCACCGAAACGAGAAAGGGCATCCTCATATTCGCCAAAGATGGCGAGAGCGCACCGCTCAAAGCAGTTCAGGCAAATGACAGGCGGCTCAGAGACGCAACCACCACCTATCGGGGCATTGCTGAGCTCGCCGAGGATGGCGAGGATAAACCCGGTGTCGTCGTGCAGGGAAACGACAAGCGGCTCAAGTACGCCACCACAGCCTCGCGGGGTATCGTCGAGCTCGCCGAGGATGGCGAGGATACGCCCGGCGTTGTCGTCCAGGGAAATGACCGGCGACTTCGCGCGGCAACCTGTGAGCAGGCCGGCATTGTGCGGCTCTCGCCGAAGGGTGAGGAGCGAAGCGGTTTTGTTGTCCAATCCGACGATCCGCGATTAAGCGATGCGCGAAAACCGATCGCGCACACCCATCACTACGCTCCCCTGGAGCACGATTTCAACAGTCACCGGGGGACGTTGAAAATAATTGACGATCGGTCAGAGCCCTTTGAAGGGATTACCCCGCCCTCGGATAACGCCTCTATTGTCTACGCGAAAAACCGCTCGCAACAGGGATCGGTCGGCGTGCTCGGCGTGATTGAGCATTCATCCGACGAAAGCTCCCACAGCTATGGTATTGTGGGACACAGCCCCTTCATCGGCGTCCGGGGGCAATCCGCAGGAAATCCCGAATCACAACCACACGGATGCGGCGTGCTCGGTATATCGCGATTCGGGCCCGGTGGTGTTTTCGCGAGTGAACACGGTTCCTCGCTCATCGTCGACGGCTTCGGTACCATCGCAGACTTTGACAATACGATACACCTCATCGGAGATGGAAATGCACTGCAGGTAAAAGGCTCCTCGGAATTTACCGGCACCATCTCCATCAAAAACAGGGGAACCTCCCCCGAAAATATTGTGGAGATGTTTGCCATAGACGAGGAGGAATACGTGTCTCCAGGTGATATTCTTGTGGTCAGCGTCCGTGGAAACGCTATTCTCGCACGCTCCCGGAGCAGATACAACAGATCGGTAATCGGTATCGTATCGGGAAATCCAACGGTAATTTTCAAAGGAAGAGGAGAGAAGCATCTCTATCCGATTGCCCTCACGGGAACTACCCTGTGCAAGGTCGATGCACGGGAGAAACCGATCAAGCCGGGTGATCTCATCGTTACCTCCGATACGCCGGGATGCGGTATGGCGGGCACTATTGACACCTTCGAGAAAATAGGATCAGTTATCGGCAAAGCGCTCAGCGGCATCGATGACGGAATTGCAACGATACCGGTTTTTATCACTCACCTCTGATAGCGCCGGCTTCGAGACCGTCTAGGGGGAGAGCTTCTCGAGGATCTCTAATTCCTGTTTGGAAAAAACCTTCTGCTGGTATTCATTTATCTCTTTGGCTATCTCCTTGCCGACATAGGTAATCTTTCGGCAATAGGGCTTATCCTCATAAGCATCAACCCACATGACAATAGTCGTCTTCTCGGAATCCCACAGAAGCGCTCCCTGATTTTCGCGTATGTTCTCCCCAGTTGCCGCTCCGTATTTCTCTTCTATTTTCTTCCTGACATCTTCCATGGCAAGATAGGGGAAAGAAACGGAAACGTAGAAGAGCTTTCCATCAGTCGCGCCCTTTCCGCCTTTCAACAGTGCAGGATCGACATAAAAGAAACCGTAGAGGTATTCTATCTCACCGTCCTTTGTCCTGATGACGGTCTTGTCATCGGTAAAGACTATCTTTCCGACAATCTGCCCCCTGGCGCCGCTCACGAGCATCCCCCATTTGAGGCTCCCATACCCCTCGGGCAAACCGCTGGTTTTCTTTTTTTGAGTGCCCCTGTTTTGAGCAACTGCCATCAGAGATATATTTATCACTATGAAGAAAACAAGTATCTTTCTCATGATATACTCCACTCCATCAATATAAGGGTACTTCTCTAAACTATTAATATGCTGTCCCCGTGATCAGCTTTTTTTCGCACAACCTGCTCACGCTGTCATTCGCGACGTCGTGTTGCTGTGAGCATAATATTCCTTCAGCTTATACAATCTGTTACTGAATACTGTCTTCACGGTTACTTCCATCTCTATGTACATAATAGTGCATGAGATGCTCTTCCCTATATCTATCGGCACATTAATAAAAAAAATGACGATATTGAATTAGGAGAACCCCTTTCCGTCCAGGAATGCACGGCTGCAATATGTCATTCTCATTGCGATCGGATTTTATACAGCGATCCCACCCCTCCCCGCTCACCCGGGAAATCGATTCGCAATAGTTCTTCAATGCGAGCCATGCACTTCTCCTCCCTGTCCCCTGCATGAGCGATACCGTGAAGTGCTTTCTGCATAAAACATTTTTTGGTTGACATAATGTATTTTTTTGAATGACATTTTCTGACAGGAACTTTCGTGGAAAGAGGGAACGGTAGGCCGGCTCGCTCCATGAACCGTTAAACGCAAGGAGAAGAGGTGTGTACATGGAAAAGAATGAGATTTACCAATTGCTCAGTGACAAGCTCTCAGTTGCGCCATCATGGCTGCCGGAGGGTGATAGATTTATAAAGATCCTCGAAACCCTCTATGCCCCCGAGGAAGCAGAGCTGGCGCTTTCGGTACCCTTCATGCCGGCTTCCCTTGAGGATATCTCGAATGCGAGTGGAATTGAGCCGGAAAGGGCGGAAAAAATTCTCAAGAGCATGGCACGCAAGGGGCTCGTTTACGCATTTACCATCAAAGGAGATCCGAAGTTCCTCCTTTTCAGTCTGGACACTATCTTCAACTATCCTATCAAATACAAGCATTCCGATATCAATCAGGATACACTCAGGTCACTCTGGAAGGAATATTACGAGGAAGGGTGGGAGTATCCGGAGGAGACCTTTCTGCCGCCGGGACGGGTGCTTCCGGTCGAGGAGGCGATACATCCTCAAAGCGCTGCTCTTCCCTTCGATCTTGTCAATAAGCATATCGATGAGGCGAAGTATCTCAGTGTGGGAAACTGTTCCTGCCGCAGTATCGTGGGAGCATGCGACAACCCCCTGGAGACCTGTATCGGAGTCGGGTATGCGGCCAAGTATCTCGTGGAGCAGGGGCTCTCCCGACCGATCGACAAGGAGGAGGCAAAAAAAATTGTCAGGGAGGCTCACGATGCGGGGCTCGTTTCAATTTCCACCAATATGAAAAATAATATCGGAATAATCTGTCACTGCTGCAAATGCTGCTGCTTCCAGATCGGGATAGCCGTCAAGCACAATTTATATCAGTATCGCCCTGTCGGCTCCTTTGTGGCATCAGTCGATTCCGACAGGTGTACCGCCTGTGGAACCTGTATCGACCGGTGTCCCATGAATGCCATCTCGATAGATAATTATGCATATTCAGATCCCGAGAAATGCATCGGATGCGGTCTCTGTGTCGAATCCTGTCCCGAGGAGGCCCTCTCCCTCATTCTACGAGATCCGCCCCCCGAGATACCCAATGACCTCATGGAGTATACCATGAAGGCCGTTGCAGGACAGGGTACAACAGAGGAGTTTCTAAAAGAGCTGAAGATAAAGAAAAAAGAATAAACGACAAAAAAAATAGGAGGACGATATGGAAGAGAGGTTCTGGCACAAATCATATCCGCCGGGTATTCGGACAAGCATCGACTATAAGAAGATTACCTGCTCCGGGGCGCTGACCAGATCTGCAGAGGAATTTCCCGATAATGTGGCCCTTGACTTCATGGGGAAGAAGATTACCTTCAGGGAGTTCGATGGTCTGGTCAATCGCTTTGCACGGGCGCTTCAGGATCTCGGCGTGAAAGAGGGTGACCGTGTTGCCTTGATCCTGCCGAACATCCCGCAGACATTCTTTGCCAATCTGGCAATCATGCGCATCGGTGCGGTCGCCGTACAGAACAATCCCCTGTACAGTGAGCGGGAACTGGAGCATCAATTCAACAATTCGGAGTCGAAACTTGCTATCACCCTGACGCTGCTGCTCCCGCGAATCCTGACCGTTATGCCCAAAACGGGCGTCAAGAAGGTCATCGTCTGCCATATCCATACCCATCTTCCCTTTCCCAAGAAGCAGCTCTTCCCCCTGGTAAAAAAGGAGATGTACAAGAAGGTCGAGCCGACGGATGAGGTCTTTGTCTTCGATGACCTGATGAAGAAGTATTCGGCAGAGCCTGTCGAGGATAAGAGCAGCTGGGAAGGGCTCGCGACGATCATCTATACCGGCGGAACAACGGGTGCCAGTAAAGGGGTTATGCTCTCTCACAAGAATGTCTGTGTCAGCATTCAGCAATTCGAAGAGTGGTTTAAAGAATTCAAAGCCGGGGAGGGTTCAATGGTGGGGACCTATCCCATATTTCACTCGGCAGGCTTCTCGACGACAATGATGTTAATGATATGGAAAGCATGGGAACACCTCGTCATTACCAGGCCCGAGCCGAAAACTATCATCGATCTTCTGAAAAAACACAAACCGCTCGGCTTGCCGGCATTGCCGACCATTTTTATCGGCCTGTTGAACGATCCTGAATT
>CAZZCF010000129.1:0-220 GCA_964652955.1 uncultured Leptospirales bacterium | reverse complement strand
TTCAGAAAACTGGATCTCTCTCACATTAAGATGTTCATTTCAGGCGGGGCCCCGCTCGCGGTGGATACCATACGGGAGCTCAAAGAGCTCACGGGATCCACCATTATTGAGGTATACGGTTCAACAGAGACCGCACCCCTCATCGCGGCCAATCCCCTGCGAGGAGAGAAAAAGCCGGGGACTGTCGGCCTTCCCGCCCCGGATACGGATATCAGGATAG
>CAZZCF010000128.1:2246-12901 GCA_964652955.1 uncultured Leptospirales bacterium | reverse complement strand
ATTACAGGCGTGATGAAGAATATAGTTTCTCGACACAATATGCGGCCGATAAGCACATACGGTATATATTTTTTCTGCATCAAGAAATCTACCCTGAGAGGGCACCTCGAAAGAAGCGCATGATTCCCCTGATTATGCGCTCATCGTCATTGAGGGCAACTTCGCCGATAAAGGTCTTCAGCCGCTCCTTGTAGTATTCAGAGGTATAGGAGAATTGCAGGAGGAGTATGATATTGTCAATACAGAGCGAGGTGACATTGACATCGAGATCGGGATCGACAACACCTTCAGCTTTCGCTTTTTCAAGCTGCTGTCGGTAAAACCAGGCGCCGATATTCTCAATTTTCTGTGAGAGTTTTTGAGAGAGATGCGATAACCCCTCAGAGGTGAGGTTCAGGTACACCTGAATGATATCGGGATGATCCCGTGAAAACTGTTGTGCGATTCCGAGAATTTTCTCAAGCTTATCAAAGATATCACCCGTACCGAGATCGGTTTCCATGAGAATCCGCTTCAGCTGTCTGTAGCCATCGTCAATGACGGTGAGGAAGAGGTCCTCCTTCGTATTGAAATAGTTGTACATGGAGCCGATACTGATGCCGGCATCCCGGGCGATGACGTTAATATTGCTGGCGGTAAAACCCTTCCTGGCAAATTCCTTCTTTGCGATCTTCAGAATTTTCTGTCTTTTCTTATCCGGAATCTTATCAAAGGTTTCCTTGTGGTATTTCTCTTCGGTGATTGTTTTTTTCACATGCTTATCGCTTTTCGATGTCAGACCACAACATTCATGAGGTATCTAATAGAGATACACTTATTTTGCAACTCTTACGCTCGATGGAAATAAATTTTAAAAGGAAGTGCTATTCAGGTATCCCTCTTTCACATCTAATGAGTGAGTTGTCACTCTCTTTTGTCAAGAAAATAATGCACCTCATATTCTGGAGAGCTTATCGATGAGCTCCACGAGCATTCCCCGATATCTCTCACGGAGAGCAAGATTCTGAACCCCTCTCCTCGCTGCTGCGAGCAGTTCGTCCATCGTCTTCGAGGTCTTTTCATACGCACCACTCTTCTGAATGCATTTCCTGATGAAAGCGATATCGGCTTTTGTCTTCGTAACTCTTGAAAAGGTATCGACAAACTTTCGCGCCTCCCCCGGCTTCATTATATCGACCGTATTCTGAACAAGGAGCGTGCTCTTTCCTTCGACGATATCGGAATCAGAGGATTTCCCGATCTCATCCGCACTTCCGAATACACCGAGAATATCATCCCGTATCTGAAAGGCGAGGCCGAGCGGTATTGCAAAATTTCTAATGCGGAGAGCCTCACTCTCCGAATACCTGCCGGTCAGGACGAGCCCCATGAGCAGAGGATTGCAGATGGTATAGTAGGCGGTTTTCAAGGTGCTTATCTGCAGGGGGATGTCGCCGCCGCGACGAAGATTCCTGGGAAGTGAATGGAGGCTGTCGAGTATCTGCCCCCATGCGGTGAGCTCATAGGTCCGGGCGAAGAGACCGATATAGGCATTCTTCAGCCGAGGAGAAATCTTCGCTGTGCTGATGATTTCAAGGGCATTCGAAAAGAGCACATCAGCGAGAACGAGGGCGATATCACTGCCTATCATCCTGTTCCTGGTCCACTTCCGGTAGCGGTCACCCGAGACCAGGTGAAGCGCCCTCCCCCCTCTTCGCAGCTCGGCACGGTCAATGATATCATCCTGAATGAGGAGAAATGAGTGCATCAATTCAAGCGTTGATGCAATCTTCACCATCTCGGCAATATGCCTCTTCCTGCCCCGGTAGCCGATATAGGAGAGGAGGAGAAGGAGGGGCCGAATGCGCTTCCCCGGTCGAAGGCAGTACTCCCTGAGATCGCTGTAGTTTTCAGCCATGAAGGGAAGCGCAGCGCTCTCCCGTTTTCGCAGAAAGAACGATTCAAGGAATGAATCAATCTTCCCCGCATATTCGCAGCTAAAGGAATCGAAGGCACCCTTCGCTTCTGATTGTCCGCTTACTGACTTCTTCATCTCGATTCCGGCCGGATCAAAGGGGTGATTTTGCAAACTCCTGTTTCAATACACGATTCCTCTGATTTATGAATGCGAATTAAAACCACTGTCAACTCTTTTTGCACGTTGCGGTTCAAACACCCTCTCGTATATCGTCTCTTGCGCACAGACTTTTTATTGACATCTCTTCATCGCAGTTGTATAACTAATTTGTCTTTTTATATCGTTACGGGGAAGAGAACTCCGTGATGAAGATAATAATCGCAAAGAGTACGGGATGAACAGAATCACGCGAACTGTTTCGCTCAGAAGAGCTTTTATTATTATTCTCTTCACAGCCATTGCTGTATATCTCATGAGAATAAACAATTATCTCTACGATAACTTTCAGGATTCGCTGAAATACCCCGAAGTCAGACAAAGGAGCCTTCAGCACGATGCACTGAGGAAGAAACAATATGCTCCGCAGTACACCAACATTGTGATAGTCGTACTCGATGGCGCAACAAAGTCATATCTCTACGATGAGCGGATTTTCCCGAATGTCATCAGGAGATGGAGAAAAAGCGGAATCCGCTATACCAATGCCTTTTGTATGCTCCCGTCGGTCAGCGCACCGAACTACTACTCTATCATGTCGGGAGCGCCCGTTTTCCTTCACGGTGTTACCAACAACTATCGGCGATATCCCCGCCATCAGCGCGTCGAGCCCATCTTCAATCACCTGAAGAGATACGGGCTCTCTTCGGCGGTCATCGGCTTCAACTGGTACAAGGATATAATCTCCGGACGCACGGCGTATTTCCCGGCCGAGTGCTGCGAAGCCGACGATTCAGTCGAGGTGACCGCCGCGGCAATCAGGCTTATCGAAAACAGGCAGCTCCCGACGGTGACCCTCCTCCACTATCTCGCACCCGATAACAGCGCACACGCGACCGGCTCCAATACGAGCAATGCGTATCGGAAGGCAATAGTCACCATCGATCGCTGCCTCGAGGATCTCTCGCAACACCTTGAGCGACGCTATCCCCGCAGCCTCATGATAGTATTATCCGATCACGGTATGAACAGTGATGGCAATCACGGCGGAAGGGATCGCAATTCTCTGAACATACCCCTCTACTGCATCGCAAACGATATTCCATCGGGTGAAAGCGATCGAAGATTATACAATCTGTCGATTGTCCCGACGATAACCGCGCTCCTGGGCATCCCCGTGCCGCCCCTTTCAGCAGGGAGCATGCTCCATGAGATTATAGAAAATGATAGGGTTGTCGACTACCTGCAGGAATCCATTGCGAAGAAACAGTCGCTCATCAATGCGCTCAGAAATCTCGATACCGTTCATTTTACGATGGGCGAAGACCTGCACGCCAGCCTCATCAATCGCGATACAGAGAGTACCGAAGAGATAGTACATTTCATCGGGGAGCGCCGAAGCGAAATACTCGCCCTTCAGCGAATAATCGCGGCTGTCCTCCTGATCCTCTTCGTTATCTGGCTCCTCTACAGAACGGAATCGGGCATTCCCCTCTTCGCATCGCTGAACGGAATCATGCTCCTCCTTATGGGATGTGCCATGAGCAGCATCGAATCGAGAAGGGGTCTTGATATTGCCACCGCGCTCTACCTCATTGTTCTCTTTCTGCTGCTCGTGATCTACCGGGCGAGTTTCCTGACCGGTGAATTTTCAGAGCGGGTAAATGACGGCCGCTACGCATTTCGCCTCCTTGAGATTCTCCTCCCGCTCACCATAATCATTGCCGGATTCTTTGTCCCCTTTCAAACGCCGGTACCCGATGACAATATCTTCGCCTTCAGGTTTTACCAGCTCTCATTTCTGCACCCTTTTCTCGCCACCGCGCTTCTCTATTTTTTCAACAGGATATAGCCCCCTCTCAATGGCTCTTATTTCGGGCGATCTTGTAACCATTGCGACCGGAGGAACAGGATGACGCCGATATTTTATTCAGATTGTATAAGTATTCTGATATATAGAATACAATTTAAGCCGCGTTGAATAATTTGAAATAAATCCCTTCATCAGGATTAATATTAATTCTATCCTGATCATCCTGTTATCCTCTCTGAAAATTTTTTTTGTTTTGGGTCTGGCGAGTCGTGCGGATACTGGGGGAAAAGCGACCCCGCCGGAGACGGCGGGGTTGCTTCGATTCTCTAGAATTCGTCCTTATACTCAATTCTGATAATGCGATTCGGACGCTCGCCGTTCTGCAGCAGAACGTCAAACTCGATGCCCAGCTGTTCGTAGTAGGAGTACCTCATTCCGAAATTAAGCAGCCAATCTTCATGCCGGTCAAAATCGTAATAAATCCGCTCGCCCTCAGCCTTGAAGATAAAGAACTCACCGAGCGGGAAATCAAGTGAGAGGAAATAGGAGGAGTCCTCCGGAACATAATGGGGCTGAGTTGGCACCCTGACACCGAAATGGATATGCTGCTCATCGTCAAGAAGATATATCGGCTTGGTGATAACGAAATAGGGACCGTAGATCATTCTGTTCAGCTCATTATCGGAATTTTCCGTTTGCCCCTCGCTCCCGATATAAAATGAATCGTAGCCGACAGCAAAGGAGATGGGGAACGTCTCCCACCCGTCGGTAAACTTTATCTTTGCAATAACACCGGGGACATTCGGTTCGGCCTCATCCTTGCCGATGGCATTCTGAACATCGATGGAAGCGCCGAGGAAGAAGTTGTCGTGCAGTCCGATAAGGGTCTTGAGCTCGAGGCCGCCGTTATCATAATCGAAGAATGAGAACTGATACGTGCCACGACCCAGGGTATACGCCGTCGGCGTATCGATAACCGTGGTGTTCCGAATGTAATACTGAGCGTATATCGGCCCCTGGAGAGCGACCGTCAGCATGCTCAGCAGCAGAAGTAATTTACCAAGTCTCATACCGTGTTGTACATTTACCTTTCGTTATGAGAGTCATTTATAAACTCTCCTCTATTCACTATCGGCTATTCCTTCATCCGACATAAAAAAAATCCCGGCAAAAGCCGGGATTTTTAAACTCAATGCTTACTAGTTCCGGAACCGTCAGGCCGCTTCTGCCGGCTTCGCCGTTCTCCTTTTTATTATGATAAAGGCAATCAGTGCCGCAATGATTATCAGCCAGAGCCACCAGAGCTTGATGAGCCAGTAGAAGACCGCTGATATGATCAGGGCAATGATGACCAGCACCACCTTGATAACTCCGGATCCCAGCTCCCCGAGGAACGGTATGAATTCCAGAAGCGTGGTGACCGGACCGGCGAGGAGCACCAGACCGATTGCCATCAGCAGGAAGCCGCCCCAGAAGTACATTATACCAGCAGTTTTATATTCGTCTCTCAGGGCTTTTAAAACGTCTTTAAACTCCCCGGGTGCGGCAGCGAATTTGTAATCATCTTCGTTCTTATAATACGCTTCCATGTTCTTTCCGCTGACACTCCCGACAAAGGTATACTGTATATCGGAAGGGACAACAGAATATTTTATCCTCTTGTCGCCAAGACGGGGTGAGCTGGCAGAACCTCTGACATAAACGGTATCGAGCTCCTGACGTGCCCCCATAAAGCTTACTTTACTAACATCGATATTGTAATCATTAACGGTACATTTCGGCGTATGTATCGATTCAGCCTTTTCCGTTAATTTGGGGTTGGTTATGTTCGGATTAACCCTATTGTTTCTCGCCCATGTTTGCCATTTATCACTTTTAAAACTTGAGATTTCGGGTGGATTGGACGTCCATTCGAGCGAGTATGAATAGGTTGTTTTTGTTTTCGTCACCTTCTTCCGCGTAACCCCTTTTCGCTCGGTTTTCGATTCCGATTCGGTATGCTCCACATAGGCGTACACTTCGGGTGTTTTACTTACGACAAGATAGTTCCCCTGGGGGAGATAGGTGTCGCCTATCTTATCCGCAACCGGTGTTCCGGTAAGATATGCCGGTTGCTCCGCCTTGGCTTTCTCGACAGGAACGGCGTCCTTGAATTGCTTACTCCAATCAATTCGAGTCGCACCGCACCACAATACAAAAAACGAAACCACGAAGCAGACAAAACCGGTGAGCATCCCCTTGAATGAAGAACCGATCTGGCTGAGCGCACCCTGCTCCTCGACAGTCGTTTCCGACATATCGTCGCTTTCGAAATCGGTATCTTCATCATCACCCAGAGGCATGTTGTGGTGTGCAATATAATCCATGCTCATGGATACCTCCTCACATTGATTTTTTATCAACAATAGTACTCTATTAATGCATGATAAAACAGGAACGCTCCTGTTCCACCATTGTGCCGATCCTTACGTAAACACAGACAGGGGTGAATGTCAAGTACTTAAAATTCCTCGATCTCCTTTTCAAACGATTCGGCTTCCTTCCGCAGATCTCGCAGCTCCTCGAGATCCTCGATCTTCTGTCCGACATTCTTGTGATAGGGATTAAGCCGCTTGCACTTGAGGAATTCTTCGATAGCCCCGTCTACATCGTTCTTTATATAATATTCGATTCCCTTCCGGTAATGCTTGTCCGCTTTGAGCCGATCCTCAACGGTGATGACTTGCGGAATGAGCTTGAAGGTAACCGTAAAGGAGTAAACCGGTCCGAACACTCCCGTGTCGGCGTAGGAGGTATCTACCATAAAGGAGACGTTTCTCACCGCATAATTGAATCCCATGCCGAAAGTGTATTTCCCGGCATCGTTGAAGCGGTAGCCGGCTCGTAGTGAGAGTATATCAAAATAGGAGAATTCGACTCCGGCATTAATCCTGAAACTCTCATCAAAGCCGTAAGTAAAATCGTAGAAGTCCGTGCCATCGATGAGGTTTTCAATGAAATCGATGTGCAGGCCAAACCACCTGGTGAGATAGTACGCCGTTCCGAATCGCAGCTGCCGGGGCAGCGGATCTTCATTGGCCTTCGTTCCGATATTCTGAATCGAGAGGCCGAGGGAGAAGTTCCGTACGGGCGCATCGAAGGGCGAGTACATGTAGAGACGCTTGAGGATTCCCACGTCAATGGCCGCGGAATGGAGCATGAGGGTATCGATTCGCTGATAGATGTATTTCACGGAGCCACCGATTTCCATGAATCCGAGGGACTGTCCGTATGCGGCAACGAGACTCGTGTTGTAGAAATAGACCTGACCGACCTCATTCCCCTCCTCGTCAATCTTCTCAAAAGGGGGAACCCAGAAGACCGAGCTGGAGATGCCGAGAAAACCGTAGAAGAAGGGGAAAGTGACGCTGATATTTTCGAATCGCGAATCGAGTATCAGCTCCTGATGCATCATCGAGAGCATCGAGTACTTCATGGTACCGAGCCCGGCGGGATTATAGTAGATGGTATTGATGTCGTTGATGGCAGCGGTAAATGCCTCACCCATGCTGAGGGGGCGGCTCCCCACCCCGATGCTGAGAAAGTCGGCCCCCGAAACACCCTCATTTCCGGCGGCACGGAGCGTATCGGTGCCGAGCGGCACGATGAGAATGATACAGACGATAACTCCGAAAAGAAATCTATGTGAATTATATACTACCATTAATATAATATGATTCTTCCATATGATATGGCACAAAATGTATTTACCGTTCAGGATTTTACAAGCAGAGTTTGAAATGCGAATAAACCTATAGACGTGAATCAATCACGGTCACGTACCGATAGCACACGCTCCACCTTTGATATTGAACAGCACCTGTCCATACAGTAATAGAACGAAAAGGGCATATGAAGCCCATTATGTATATACCGCAATCCCTTTGTGTGAGGCAATATATTTTCATGCGATCAGGGGAAGATATATTCCTTTACCGTTTCGGCAAAGACAATCCGATCGGAGAGTTGAATCTGTTTATACTCAATAATGTCAAACAACTCATTAAATTCATCCACGAGCTTCCGGACGGCAGCGGCTTCATTTTTATACGCAAAAACGACTATGGTGTTTCTCAACACATGAGCGATTACCGAATTCGGTGTTAACGCCCTTTCAAGTTTCCGGAGAAAATGCTGCATGACGAAAACCGCATGCATCTCGTCATGTCTGAACCTCATCGTGAGTATTCTCCCGTTCCTGCTTCTGGAGAAGACAGTAGTAAAATAATTGAAAACGAAGATGAGCTCTTCAAAGATTGTGCAGGTGATCTCTGTCGTTTTTCGGTACAGCTCAATAGTGTAGAGGAGGAGCTGAATGCTCAGACTGTTCTTGATCCTTCGGTAGATATCATCGGGGCTGTACGCACCACGGGGAAGTTGAACGATGAGCAATGGAAAGAAATAGAAGCCGGGAAGGAAAAGCTCGTCGATGCTCAATTCCTCCGTCAGGTCAAAAACAAAGGTTCGTAGTGAAACCATGTACAGGAGATCTTCTCTGCTCTTCTCCCGTATGAAGGCAAATCTCTTTTTGAGGTACTGATTGCTCAGCACCTGCTCCTGATCGAGGAAGATACCCCGTTCGGAATCGATTATTTCACGAAAGAGCTCCTCGCCGATATCAAGTATGATATTGCTTTCGTCAATATCCTGTATATTGTTTAAAATCGGCTTCAGACACTTTTCTTCAAAGTGATAGGAGAGAAGTGCGAACCTTCCAAGGGATAGTTTACTGAAACTCCTGGAGATATTGTGTATCAGGCTCCCCTGGACATTATCCATGAAGATAAAAGGGTTGAAGTTGAAATTGATATTCCTGGCTTCCAGGAGATTACCCGATTTATAGAAGAGATCGTGAAGGTTCCTGAGAAGCATATCCTCCTGCGCATCACCTTCCGACAACACCTGAGCATTCTCTTCCTCGTAGCCGGCAACCTTCTCCACCAGATCCTTGAATTCCCCGTCGAAGGTTCTCTCTCTGATCTTATCGAGATCTTCAGTGCTTATGGCTGGCTCGGTGTTCTCTTCATGAGAGCTCTTATTTTCACCCTCGGCTGGCATTCCCTTTCCCTTCATAGGTAGAAAGCATCCGTGCGTCATGCTCGTATACTAGTGATATCGGTATATGGAGCGATACGATTAAGACAACTCCAGCATTCTGTTGAGGCAGTGATACGCTTTCCGGGCCGTTTCCTTTTCAACGGTGACCAGGGGACTCTCATCGACAAGTGAATTATATATCTTCTCCAGGGTTATCTTTTTCATATCGTGACAGATAAATGAATCCGATGCAAGTATATATTCGATATCCGGTGCAACGCTCTTCAGCTTGTGTATCATGCCCATTTCGGTTCCGACGATTATCTTTTTTGCATCGGTATCCTGTACAAAGCTTACCATCTGTCCCGTCGAGAGGACCTCGTCGGCAATCTCGGTGACCTCCGGCCTGCACTCGGGGTGCACCATTACGATGGCATCGGGATGATGATCCTTGACCGCCAAAAGCTCCTCCTCGGTAAAGCGGTCATGCGTCGGACAGGAGCCGTTCCAGAGGATGACCTCCTTTCCGGTGAAGCGCTTCACAAAGCTTCCGAGGTTTCGATCGGGAACGAACAGTATTCTATCACCGTCAACCCGCTGAACAATTCTCACGGCATTCGCCGACGTGCAGCAGATATCCGAGCACGCCTTCACCGCCGCCGTCGAATTGATGTAGGTAACCACCGTGGCATCTTCTTTCTCTTTCATCGCAAACACATCGTCAGCATTCGCCGTATCGGCCAGCGGACAGCCCGAGGTTATATCCGGGAGAATGACTTTTCGGTCTGGAGAGAGAATGTATGCCGACTCCGCCATGAAGTGCACACCACAGAAAACGATTATTGCCGCATCGGTTTTCGTTGCAATGCGTGCCAGCTCCAGCGAATCGCCGGTGTAATCGGCAATATCCTGAACGTCATCGTTCTGATAGTTATGAGCAAGGATGACCGCCCGCTTCTCACGGGCTATCGCCTTGATCTTTTCACGTAACTCTTCCTTCGAAATTGTCTCGACCATAATCGCTCAACTTTTAAAAATATTAACCGCAGATTGTAAATAGTGATTAGTGACAAGTGACGGGTGATTAGTTTTTCCCCTGTTATAAGGCACCTGTTACCCGTTACAGGTCACAAGTTACTAAATAAACATCTTCACTTATCTGCGGTTTCAAACCTTTTGTGTTAACCGGCGGTTCAATTCCCTACTCAACTGTCATGAATTACATATCCCTCATCTCTGTGCCTCGGTGACTCTGTGGCCATCTTTTTGCACAAGAGATGAACAATTGATCATTTAGTTTAATTTCAGTATAGAGAAGTCCGATATTTATCAAGATAAAAACGGAAGAATTGGAAAAAATTTAGTTAAAAAAATGATTTGACATATTCCATCGTATTATTTTATTGAAAGTGTTATATTCCCCTGTAGCTCAATCGGTAGAGCATCTGGCTGTTAACCAGGTTGTTGTAGGTTCGAGTCCTACCGGGGGAGAAAACGACAGGAGGCCGGCATTCGCCGGCCTCCTGTTGTTTATTGCCCCATTCAGGAGTTGCGGCCCCGTTCGCCATTCGAGGGCGCAACGCGCCCGAGGATCTAGCGAGCTGCTCACCGAGCCTGTCGAGGTGCAGCGAGCGTCTGTACTACCGGGGGAGAAAACAACAGGAGGCCGGCATTCGCCGGCCTCCTGTTGTTTATTGCCCCATTCAGGAGTTG
>CAZZCF010000128.1:0-2146 GCA_964652955.1 uncultured Leptospirales bacterium | reverse complement strand
AGTGACCCACCTGTCCGGCATCGACAGTGTGCCACACTATCGCAAAACTGTACAGGAAATGCAAGGAGTGTGGACACTATGCCAAAGAGGAAAACGATGCCGGAGTTACAAGAGATTATCATACGACTTATAAAAGGCCAATCACTTCGCGGGATAAAGCGCGAGACGGGAACCCACCGCACCATTATTCTCGAGATACGTGACCTTTTATTGTTTAAACTTTAAGATTGTTAAAAAATCCGCTACTGCACTTCTTTTATTCTTAAGGGCTAAATCAAGGGGGGTATTTCCGTCCTCATTCTTCGCCCTGGGATCCGCCCCTGCTTTAATCAGCATCATAACAGCATTTGTGTTGCCTTTTATTGCAGCATAATGGAGAGGGGTTGCGCCCTGCGAGTTTTTTCTCTCAATATCAGCTTTGAGTTCGATTAATTTCTTAAGACAGATAATCTGTTCATGCTTTATTGCATAATGGAGTGGTGTTTCGCCCATAAAAGCTTTAGCGTTGATATCAGCTCCATGTTTTACCAGCAATTCTATATATTCAGGCTCACTGGCGCTTGCCCAGTGTATTGGCATTTCCAGTACGCCTCCTGATTCTCCGGAAGCATTAACATCTACCCCTGCCTTCAGGAGGGTTCTTATCAGATTAATCTTTTTCTTTTTATAGGCTTCTCTTGCTTCCTGTGAGTTTTTCACAGTGGCCGGATAGTATGAAGAGACCGCCCAATGGAGGGCGGTAAGATTCTTCTCGCTCCTGTCATTTGCGTTAGCGCCCGCTTGAATAAGAAAAAGTGCTATATCTATATTCCCCCTTGATGCCTGTTCCAGCAAAGGGGTATATCCGATATGGTTTTTTGCATGAATATCTCCTTTCGCATTTACAATCTCCTTCGCAATATCAAGATTATTTGCCATGTGGAGGGCGGTTTCTTTTCTAAGAGTATTCTTCATGTTCACATTCGCCCCTGACCTGATCAACTCTTGTACCACATCGAGCTGATTGTGTTTTACGGCTATCATAAGAGGAGTATCCCCCTGTGCTATATTAGAATCAAGGTCATTGTAAGGACATGGTGTGTCGGGATTCACCCCTGTTCTAATACTCGCTTTGACCGCTTCTAAATTTCCCTGCAAAGCTCCATGATGAATTGATGTACTGCAGCTTAAGACAATCATGATTACTAATGCAATCAAAACAAAATGATTAATTTTAAGAACATGCATGTCATATCTCCTTACCATTAATGACCTACACCGTTTTTCGTTAAATCGCAATTTAAAGTGGCGTCATATTGATAATACTTTGATAGAACTTCCCTCATGCAGACGTTTATTATCGATCCTGCCCATTCCGCCTGACTCGTAATAAAATAAAATTTTTTATTGAATATTTCAAGAATTATTTCAATGAGCCACTCCGACCTCCAACCCCCTCAACCTCCTCTCAGTAATCACCGGCTTTTGGAAATTATCTCCATACCCCCTTTTATCATCTCTATCAATTCAGGATTCAACTTCAACAGGTTCATCATTTGTGTTATCCTCGCTCTCGATACATTCATCCTTCTCGCCAGTTCAGCCCTGGACAAATCTTACCTCTCCATAGGCTCTTTCATCTCCAGTGCTACTATCACAGGATTCCTGTAACATTTATATGTCTTACTCTTTGAAGATTTCTCAATAAAGAAATCAACAGAGAATACTCTTCCTGAAGTCTGAGCTATTGCGTAATTTTTATGTGACATATTCAATTCACCAGCGGGCTGGTGAATTGGAGTGCAGCAATCAAGTAGAACTCCTCAGGTCGAAAGACGAGAAGAGGAAATACCGATAGTTATCGGTTGGCAATAGCGGTATTGTTCATCAATCATGAGTTGCGGCACCGTTCGCCATACGAGGGCGTAACGCGCCCGAGGATCGAGCGAGCTGGTCACCGAGCCTGTCGAGGTGTTCACCGAGCCTGCCGAGGTGCAGTAAGCGTCTGTCCTACCGGGGGAAAAAGAAAATCCCTGATATTTCAGGGATTTTTTGTTCGTTCTTTCCAGCTATCCGGTTTTCGATGTAAATTCATTATAGCAATTATTAATATGGTACTCGGTAATTCCTAGCGCAAAAAATAAATTTTTGTGTTAGGATGCAAGGA
>CAZZCF010000127.1:4526-12999 GCA_964652955.1 uncultured Leptospirales bacterium | reverse complement strand
CCGGTAAAATGGTACCGGATGTGCAGAAGGAAAAGAGGGTTGTAACTGACAACGTGCTCAAACAGGAGGAGGGTGGCCGGGCATATCTCAGCCGGGCGCTCTGCGGCCCTGTTGAGCTCGACAGAGCGGATGCGCTCTATACGATTCACGTCGGTGTCGATGAGCGTGTTCAGGACTTTCATCTGGAGTGGCAGTCCTATCGGATCATGCTTATCAAGGAGGAGCGGCTGAAGGCGGTTACGGGTACCGCGATTCCTCCGGCAAAGTTGCAGGAAACGCTTGTCGACATAGATGCGCTGGAAGATCCACTGGAGTCATTTGTGTTCAGTGGTGATTTCTGGGATGAGGAGGGGTATGACAGTGACGGGTACTGGCATGAGAGCGACACCGCTGATGAGAAGGATTTCGTTCTTGACGATACGGGGAGGTACTTCGTCTATCTCGAGCTGTACAGCCAGAACCGGAGAAACATCGATTCCGTCACGGTTGCCGTGGAAAAGGATGTTAAGAGTTACCGGTATTTTATCATAATCGTAATTATCTTCTTCATCCTCTATGCGCTGAACAGGAACAAGTCGAAAACCTATAATGAGCTGCCCTTTGAGATGAGCGCGTATTAGCGGCGTAATCGGTTTTTTTGCTGTTTACCGTTAGAAGTTCGAAGGATACGGACAGAATTAAGTGGTAACGGGTGACGGGTAACGGGTAATAGATAGCGAGTAACGATAGAGAAACGGGTGATATGAGAGTATAAGATATGTTACGAACAGCAGTGATAACCCTTCTGCTTCTGGGAGGCGTCTCGGCGCTCTCCGTCTTCGCCATCGGATATGACAGGGCGGGAGAGTACTATATCGGGGAGCAACGGAAGAAGCGGAAGTCCATTCGGGTCGGCAGCCCCTACTTTTATCGGAGCACCGGCACGCGGGGATTCAGAGCAGGGAAGTGATACCGCGGCAGCAGTCAGCGTTCTTTTACACATCCCGCGCACGCCGGTATACGCGACATCGTGTCGCTTCGGGCGAATGATAATGGGGGAAAACTCTTTTACCTCTATCGGTTTGAGGAGGTTAAAAGAGTTTTTACGTGCACATGATTATTACTAATACTGGAGGCAACTATGTACTGGGAAAAATTGGCAATGGGCATATTCGAGACAGCGGTATATTCGCTGGTCGGCATTGTAATGATGGGACTTGGCTTTTTACTGGTTCGGCTGTTCACCCCCTTCTCCATCAAGAAGGAGATTGAAGATGATCAGAATACCTCCCTCGGGATAATCATCGGAGCGATAATCCTGGGCATATCAATTATTGTGGCGTCGGTAATCAACACGCCGAGCACCTACACCCAGGTATCGCCTCCTCCCGCGGAAAAAGAGGTCTCCGAAACCCAGAAGTGAAAAGGCATCTCCCCCTCTTCGAGCAGAGGATACTCCTCTTTTCAATCTGTGTCATATCTCTCTGTGGCATTATCTACGAGCTGGTTCTGGGCTCTCTCGCGACCTATCTCTTCGGGAATCCGGTACAGCAGTATTCGATAACCATCGGCGTTTTCCTGAGCTCGATGGGGCTCGGATCCTATTTCTCCCGATTTGTCGAGAAGAACCTTATCAGAAACTTTGTCACCATTGAGGTGCTGCTCAGCATGATCGGGGGTTTCTCGGTGCTGATTCTCCAGTATCTCTTTTCATTCGATTTTTCATTTTATCTCCTGCACCTCTTCTTCCTTCTCGTCATCGGCATGCTGGTGGGACTGGAGGTGCCGCTGATGATGAGAATTTTACGGAGGTACGGCTCCCTCCGGGAGATAGTTTCGAATGTACTGACCCTGGATTATATCGGCGGGCTTGCCGGCTCGCTCCTCTTTCCGCTCCTCCTGTTTCCCTTCGTCGGGAGATTCCTGACGAGCATTCTCATCGGGATCATCAACGGGGGCGTTGCGCTCGGTATCGTGTGGGGCGTTGCCTATCCGGGAAAGCGGAAGGTCGATATCATCTCACCCATCGCGGTGATTCTGCTCCTCGTCGGCGCCGCCTTCTATTCGGAGGAGCTGCACCGGATGCTTCAGCGGCGGCTCTACTATGATGATATTGTCTTCTCGAAGCGGTCCCGGTTCCAGGAGATCGTTCTGACCAGAAGCGGGAGCGATTTCAGGCTCTATCTCGACGGCTCAATTCAGTTTTCAACCTCGGACGAGTACCGGTATCATGAGATGCTCGTGTTCCCCGCGATTGCTCTCAGCAGGCATGCTGATCTGTCGGTGCTGGTCCTCGGTGGCGGTGATGGCCTTGCCGTCAGGGAGCTCCTGAAATCGGAGCGGATACGGCGGGTCGTGCTCGTTGAGCTCGATCCCGAGATCGTCAGCCTGGCGACCGACAATCCGTCCCTTCGTAACATTAATGGCGACGCGCTGTCGCAGAAGCGGGTGACGGTCATTATTGACGATGCCTATCAGTTTCTCATCCGCAACCGGACGCGGTACAACATCATCATTGCCGATTTCCCCGATCCGCACGACGAGACGATTTCAAAGCTCTACACCGTTGAGTTCTACCGGTTGATTGATCGATCCCTCTGTCGCGACGGCATCTTCGTTACGCAGTCAACCTCTCCGCTCTTCGCCCGTGAGGCCTTCTGGTGCGTTCATCACACCATGAAAAGGGTATTCCCCTCCGTGATACCCTATCGGGTGTACGTCCCCTCATTCGGCGAATGGGGCTTTAACATGGCATCGCATCTGCGGATGGACGCCGGTGTCTGGAAGAAGATGCGGAGGGAGAATATTGACTTCCGGTTCTTTTCGCCGGAGACCTTCGCGAGCGCGGTGCATTTCCCCGATGACTGCACGAAGATCGATACGCGGATCAACACCTTCAACACGCCGGTGCTGTACACCTACTATTTGAGGGGCTGGCAGGATATGGACTTCTGATGAGCTTCCTACCGGAGCTTCTCGACGGCTCCGGCTATTCGTTTGATCCCCTCGGTTATGTTCTCGTCCGAGGTGGCGAAGGACAGCCGGATGTAATTGTCGCTGCCGAAGCCGATGCCCGGCACCACGGCAACATTCGCTTCCTCGAGAAGATAGGCGGCAAGGGTGCCGGATCTGTTTTCCGCTCCGTATTTCTTCTCAACGCTTTCCCAGCTCTTCGACCGGTAGAGATCCTGTACGTTCGGGAAAGCGTAGAATGATCCTTCCGGGTTGATGCATTGTATCCCCGGTATGGCATTGAGCCCGTCGACGATGAGCTTTCTCCTCCGTACGAATGCATCGATCATATCATCGACAATCCGCTGATCGCCGGTTAATGCTGCAACCGAAGCCCACTGCGAAATCGAGCTGGGATTGGAGGTGGACTGGCTCTGCAGTATCTCCACCTTTTTGATTATCTCCTCGTCGCCGGCAATATAGCCGATCCGCCATCCGGTCATGGAATAGGTTTTTGATACGCCATTGAGCACCAGGGTTTTTCTCTTCAAACTGTCCGAGAGCATTGCCAGATTGTAGAAGGAACGGTTCTCGTAGAGGATGAATTCGTAAATATCGTCACTGATAATGAGGAGATCCTTTTTCTCCAGAATTTCTGCGAGCGCTTCGAGCTCCGCTCTCGTATAGGTCGCTCCGGTTGGATTCGAAGGCGAATTGATGAGTACCGCTCTCGTCCTTTTGGTAATGGCGCTGTTGAGCTGATCGGGAGTTATCTTGAACCCCTTCTCGTCGGTCGTATCGATGATGACAGGATTCCCTCCCGCCAGGAGCACCATGGGCGGATAGGAAACCCAGTACGGTGCGGGGATAATTACCTCGTCTCCCCCGTTGAGCAGCACCTGCATGAGATTATAGAAGGAGTGCTTTCCGCCGCAGTTGACCGTCACCTCCGAGTTGCTGTATTCGAGATTGTTGTCCCGCTTGAACTTCATCGCAATGGCTTCCTTGAGCTCCGGAATGCCTCCCGCGGGTGTGTACTTCGTCTTCCCGGATTCAATGGCTCGTATGGCGGCATCCTTGATGAACCGGGGAGTGTCAAAATCAGGCTCGCCCGAGCCGAATCCGATAACGTCGATGCCCTGTGCCTTCAGTGAATTCGCCAGCGCGGTGACCGCGAGGGTGGGCGATGGTTTAACCGAGAGAATACGTTCTGAGAACTTCATATGCATTACCGTCCTGAACCAATTTTGTTTTGCACACTATCCATTTGTGTTTTTCTGTCAATCACATTCATTCGGGACGCGCTTCGGTTCCTTCTGATACCGTTCGCAGGAGCGGAGAAGCGAAATTGCTATTTTTTTCTTTACGAAATAATATAGTTGATAAAATGTTTTATATAGTGTTTAGTAAAGTGCTGAAACACATCTCGGCGAGCTCGGAGCGGCACTGTGCAGCCGTAACGAGCTACCGATGAATTCTACACCGCGAGGGAGCATTAATGAAAGTAAAGCTGTGGGGGGTTCGGGGCTCCATACCAACGACGCTATCCGAGCAGGAGATTCGGCAAAAACTGAAAGGAGCGTTGAGCCTGGCGACGCCGGGTGATATCTCCTCAGAGGAGTCGATAGATCGCTTTATCGATTCACTCCCCCCTTCCATTCGGGGCACCTATGGCGGGAATACGACCTCCATCGAGGTGCGCACCAAGGATGACGAGCTTATCATAATAGACGCGGGAACCGGCATAAAGAATCTGGGCTACGAGTTGATGAAGGGTGATTTCGGAAAGGGGAAGGGTATTGCGACGGTTCTCTTCACCCATACGCACTGGGATCACATTCAGGGCATTCCCTTCTTCCTGCCCTTCTTTGTAGAGGGGAACCGCTTCAATATCTACTCTCCCCTGAACGATATACGCGAGCGCATCGAATATCAGCAGGTTTTCACGCACTTCCCCGTCAACCTCGATCAGATGCTGGCAACCAAGGAGTTTTTTATTCTGGAGAAAGAATCGGATTTTTATCTGAACGATATCAAGATTACGAACAAGCGGATGCGCCATCCGGGAGGGTCCTTTGGATATCGCTTTGAGGAGGACGGGAAGGCTTTTGTCTTCACCTGTGATTGCGAGTTCAATATCGACGAGATTGATAAGATAGATACCTATCGGGATTTCTTCATCGATGCCGATGTGGTCGTTTTCGATACACAGTATACCTTCGAGGAGTCGGTGAACAAAATTGACTGGGGGCACTCCTCCGCCTCAATTGCAATCGATATCGTTACGAAGTTCAATGTAAAGAAGCTCATTCTCTGGCATCATGAACCGAATTACAGCGATGAGAAGCTGGAGCGGGTTCTCTCCAATGCGAAAGCCTATCTGAATATGGGAGCCCGAAAAAATGTCGATCTTGAGATAAATATCGCGCGCGAGGGGATGGAGATATATCTGTGAGGAGGCCCCTGCGGGAGGGAGTGTGCCGATAACGTCTTATGTCATCGAGCGCACCCGCCTGACGGCGGCCGGCGGAGGTCCCGAGAACGGTTTGCTCGTCGATACGCCCGGGGAGGGGAAACAATCCTTTTCAATGCAATGACTGTATCCGCTCGATATCCTCATGTTTCCCGATGACAATCATGATTGAGTTTTTGACGATAACGTCGTTCGCCGTGGGGGCTATCTTGACGTTCAGGTTTTTGCCCGTAAGATCATCGAGCTCCCCGTTCGTCCCCTGATATTTAATACCGATAACCTGACAGCCGAAGCGGGTGCTGATCTCAAGCTCTTTCAGCGACTTGCCGATGAAGCTTTTCGGCGGCGTCACCTCCAGGATGCCGTAATCATCGCTGATGGGGAGGTAGTCGATGGCGTTCTTGAGCGCGAGCTTGTTGGCAACACGGATGGCGATATCCCGCTCGGGGAAAACGATATCGGAGACACCTATCATTTTCAGAATCTTGCCGTGATCCTCGGAGATTGACCGCACCACAATTCTCGGAATGCCGATTTCCCTCAGATAGAGCGATATGAGAATGCTCGACGACATGTCCTGTCCGATGCTGATGATTGCCCCGTCGAAATCCTTGAGCGAGAGCGATTCGAGCACCTCCTTGTCGGAACCGTCGCCCACAATTGCCTGGCTGATGAAATCCTTTGCTTTCTGAACAACATCCTTGTCGCTATCCATGCCGAGAACTTCACAGTTGTTCTCCTCCAGCATCGTGGCGATATTGAACCCGAAGTTGCCGAGTCCGATGACGATATATTTTTTCATGCGGTACCTTCTACGCGCCGCCGAGGCGCATGCTCACATCGTTTTATCATGAGGAGCTCTGTTCGATATACGTTTCGCTGTTATGGTGCTTTTTCTTGGTTTATGCCATTGAAATAAAAATCGAGTCGGTTATTCATTTTCCTGTAATATTTTATCTCTTTGCAGTTCTCTCCGTAATGTCTCCGTTGCAGGATAGCAACGTGCTATCCTATCATGATATGCTCCTTCGGGTATTCGATATTCACCCTTTTCCTCCTGGCCGTGAGCGCCATGATGAGCGTCAGCGGTCCCAGTCTGCCGATGTACATAACGAGGCACATGAGAACGCGGCCGGGATCCGAGATGCTCGACGTGATACCCGTCGAAAGGCCCACCGTGCCGAATGCCGAGGTCACCTCGAAGAGGACAGCAAGAAAGGGATCTTTAACATGAAAAACGTCTATTGTCAATAGCAAAAAGGCGGAAAAGGTTATGAAGAAAATGGCAAGTATCATCAGGCTGGTGCTCCGCTCAATGGTATCGGAGTTCAGCGATCTCCCCCAGAAAACGATCTGCTGAGACCCCCTGAACTTTGAATAGATCAGGCTTGCGATGACGCCCATGGTCGTTGTCTTGATGCCGCCGGCAATGGAACCGGGCGATCCTCCGATGAACATCAGGAGCATCATCACGAAGAGAGTGGGGGATCGCAGAGAGCCGATGTCCACCGTGTTGAATCCCGCCGTTCGGCAGGTGACGGACTGAAAGAAAGCGGCGAAGAGCTTTTCACCGATGCTGAGATCGCGAATGCTGTAATGCCATTCCAGAACGAGGAAGACACCGATTCCCATGATGATGAGGATGCCGGTGATGAACAGGACGAATTTTGTATGCAGCGTGAACTGACCGAAGAAGAGCTTTATGCGCTTCCGTTTCGCCTGTGCCAGCTCCGTGAGAACGAGAAATCCCAGCCCCCCCAGGATGATGCCGATTCCGATTGCCAGTTGAACGATATAATTGCTCCGATAATCCATGAGGCTGTTTGAGAAGGTCGAAAAACCCGCATTACAGAATGCGGAAACGGCATGGAAAACGGAATGCCAGATGGCGCGGGGAAGGGTAAAGTGATCCGCGAATTGAGAGAAGAGCGCAATGGCGATGGAGGCTTCAATGATCAGCGTGTAGACGATGATCTTTTTGAGGAGGCTCTTTATCGGCAATTTCTTCATGGCATCGTAGAAGGAGTCGAAGGTGAAGCGCCATTTGATGGAGAGATCGGCGCCGATGAAGGAGAGTATGGCAATCGAGAAGGTCATGATGCCGAGCCCGCCGAGCTGAATGAGGAGGAGGATTATGAACTGGCCTGCCAGGGTGAAATCCTTCGCGGTATCGAGGACGATGAGACCGGTAACACAGACCGCCGAGGTGGACGTAAAGAGGGCGTCAACGAACGATATCCCGCTCCGGGTGGCGAAGGGGAGCTTCAGGAGCGCCGTTCCCGCGAGGATGAGCAGAATGAAGCTCAGGAGTATCTTCTGTATCGGGGAGAGGGTGTCGATAAATCCTTTTTTTATCATGTTCACTATAGTATGATAAGCATAGGTCGGCATGAATAAAATGCATTTTTCAGACAGGGTTACAGGATTACTTTTTTTAACAGTCGTCAAGACTTTTATTGTGGGGTGCTTCTATCATCTCTATAAATCGTTCAGCATAAAAATTTTTTTTTGACTGATAAAAATTATTATTATATTACATAATGATGTCATGTTGGAACATCATCTTTGGAGCCTGTCTGAAAGTGAGCGTATTCCTGTCGGGTCAGTTTTCAGGTTAAGGACTCTCATTCTCCCCGGATTCGCTGCGCTTGATAATAATAAGGGATAGATTATGCAAAAAGCACGAATAATCATTGTCGAAGACGACATCATTATCGCCGATACCATCAGGGATTATCTTCTGGAATACGGGTATGAGGTGCCCTGCATCATCGCCTCGGGTGAGGAAGCGATAGAAAAGGCTGAAGAGCTGCAGCCGGATATTATCCTCATGGACATACTCCTCTCCGGAGAGATGGACGGAATCGATGCCGCCGAGATGATACTCGGCAGGTATGGCATTCCGGTTATCTACATCACCGCTCATACCGACGATGGAACGATACTCCGGGCGCGGGATACGCTCCCCTACGGCTATCTGGTAAAGCCGGTTTCCGGCGAGGATATCTACATCGCCATAGAGATGGCATTGCACCGGAGCCATCTGGAAAAGAAGCTTCGGGAGAGCGA
>CAZZCF010000127.1:0-4426 GCA_964652955.1 uncultured Leptospirales bacterium | reverse complement strand
GCTTCGGGAGAGCGAGCACTCCTACCGGACACTGGCCGAGAACATCCCGGGCATCGTGTACCGGTCGTATCAGGAGGGGGGGAATAGGATGCTCTTCTTCAACGATATGGTCAGGGAGATAACCGGCTACGGCGAGGATGAGCTGACCTTCGGAGAGGTCTGCTCCATCGATCCGCTTATCGTTCCGGAGGATCGCCCGCAGGTTGTAGCGGCCGTTGATGATGCCGTTGAAAGGGGAGCGCCCTTCAGTTCGGAGTATCGGATCAGGAATAGAGATGGCGAGATCCGCCATCTGATATCCATCGGCAGGCCGGTGAGCGTTACCGGTGGAAAGCCTCGGTACATTGACGGGATTATTTTCGACATAACGGCGCAGAAGGAGGCGGAAGAGAAGCTGAAGGAGAGCGAGGCCCGCTGGCGAGCCATTTCCGAGAACTCGCCTGACTATGTTATGCTGCTCGACCGTGATGCCAACATCATCTTTATCAATCGCCCCCTGCCTTATATGAAGAGAGAGGAGGTCATCGGGACATCCTATCTTGATCACACGATGGAGGAGTACCGGGAGGTTGCGGGCGAGTGCTTCCGGGACGTTCTCAGCACCGGTGAGCAGGGCAGCTTCGACAGCGCCTATCGGAATCCCGATGACATGCTCCGATACTTTGCCACCTGTGTCGGTCCGGTGTACGACGGCACTGAGATCGTCGGGCTCACCGTGAGCAGCCGGGATATCACCGGCAGAAAGCTCATTGAGGAAGAGCTACAAGTAAAAGAGGAGAAATACCGCATGCTCGTTGAGAACGTCAATGACATCATCTACGAGCTGGACGAGCAGGGGAGAATAGCCTACGTGAGTCCCACAGTCGAGAGGTACGGCTATCAACGACATGATGTTCTCGGCAAATCCTTTGCCGATTTTACCTTTACGGAAGATGTACCGGTTATCGCCGGAGGCTTCGAGCGCATCATGAACGGCGGAGAACCGACGCCCACCGAGTTCCGCATGCTCAGCAGCGAGGGGGGATTCATGTGGATGCGCGCCCTGGGGAGTCCTGTCATCAGGGATGGCAGGATTGCCGGGTCGCGGGGAGTGCTCTCGGATATCACCGAGCGGAAACGTGCGGAGGAGGCGCTCCGCGAGAGCGAGGAGCGCTTCAGGAAGTACTTCGAGCTCGGTTTGGTGGGAATAGCAATTGAGACGCCGGAGGGTGAGTGGATTGAGGTCAATGAGTATCTCTGCGATATGTTCGGCTATTCGAGGGAAGAGCTCATGGAGAAACACTGGAGGGATATCACCCATCCGGATGATCTCGAAAAAGATATTGATCTTTATAATAAGCTTAACAGCGGTGCCATAAACCATTACTCAATGGAGAAGCGATTTATACGAAAGGGCGGTTCCAGTATCTTTTGCATCATCTCTGTAACCTGCACCCGCGACAGAGCGGGGAATACTGACAGGATATACGCCTATGCGGTAGATATCACCGAGCGGAAGCGGGCCGAGGAGGCGCTTCGGGAGCGTGAGCGCTCATACCGGACACTGGCCGAGAACATCCCGGGAATTGTCTACCGAATCACCATTGATGGGCTGAAGTCCATGCAGTTCTACAATGACATGCTGCACGAGCTGACCGGCTACAGCGAAAGCGAGCTCTCCTTCGGAGATGTCTGCTCAATCGATCCCCTGATCGTTGACGATGACAGGCCTGCCGTCATAGAGGAGGTGAAGAGCGCCATGAAAGAGAGCAGGCCCTTTGAGATCGAGTATCGATTGAGAACGAAGTACGGTGAAATTCGATATTTCAGGGAGATCGGAAGGCCGGTGTCAGATAGTACCGGCAAATGCAAGTACATCGACGGCATAATCTTTGATATCACCGAGGGGAAAAAAGCCGAGGAGCGGCTTCGCATCAGCGAGGAGCGGCTCTCCCTCGCCATGGAGGCGACGAGCGACGGCCTGTGGGACCGGAATATTGCAAGCGGTGAGGTCTTCTACAGCCCCCGCTGGTACAGCATGCTCGGCTACGAGCCCTATGAGTTTCCGGCGACCTTTGCGGTGTTCAGCGATCTCATCCATCCCGATGACCGTAAACGGGTAATTCGGGAGCTGCATAATTCCGTTGAACGGGGTATCGGCACCTACGAGATTGAGTTTCGCCTGCGCGCAAAGAACGGTGATTACCGGTGGATACTGAGCAGGGGGAAGGTGGTTGAGAAGGATGAGGAGGGGAATCCTCTCCGCTTTATCGGAACACATATCGACATCACCGATCGCATCCGTTACGAGGAGAGGCTCCGCGAGAGTGAGGAGAAGGCCCGCTCTATCATGAACGCTATCCCCGACGCGATATTCCAGATTGACCGGCATGGCGATTTCGTCGACCTGAACAGAGCGATGGCGGAGAGATTCGGCAGGGAGGCGGACGAGCTCATCGGCGCAAAGAGCTACGATATCCTCCCTGAGGAGGTCGCCCGATTCAGGCGGGAGAAGGTGGAGCACGTCTTCGCTACCGGCGAGCCGGTTCAGTTCGAGGATCTGCGTGAGGGGATGTGGAACGAGACCCACATCTATCCCGTCAGGGATTCCGACGGCAGGGTAATAAGGGTTACCGTTATCGGCCGGGATATCACCGATCGCATGCAGTATGAGAAGAAGCTGCGGGAAAGCGAGCATCGCTTCCGCGAGCTCTTCGAGAATATGAAAAGCGGCGTTATCATCTATCAGCCGGTCAACGGGGGTGAGGATTTTACCGTTATCGATTTCAACCGCACGGCGGAGCAGATGAACAAGATCTCGAGGGAGGAAGCAATCGGCAAAAGCGTGCTTGAAATTCTCCCCGGGGTGATGGAGTCGGGTATCTTCGAGACGCTGCAGCGCGTCTGCCGGAGCGGCACGAGCGAGCTGCATCCCGTCTCGCTTTATCGGGATCGAAGGACATACAACTGGCGGGAATGCTCCGTGTTCCCCCTCCCCACCGGAGAGATTGTTGAGATATGCGATGACGTGGATGATCGCGTTTTCATGGAGAATCAGCGGGATCAGGCATACGCCGAGCTGGACCAGATATTCAACACCACGCCCATCGGGATGTGGCTCATAGACAGGGATTATACCGTGGTAAGGCTGAACGATGCCTTTCGCAGGATGTTCGGCGTTGCCGGGGATGCGGTACAGGGGAGAAAATGCCATCAGATATGGGAGATACGGCCCTGTGAAGCTGAGCAGTGCCCCTTGAAGGCCATAGTTAATGGTGATACCACATGGGAGCACGAGATAAAGCGCCGGAGCATCGAGGGAGGCGAATCCCGTATCTGCGCGG
The DNA here is from genome assembly GCA_964652955.1 of uncultured Leptospirales bacterium. Classification (GTDB taxonomy): domain Bacteria; phylum Spirochaetota; class UBA4802; order UBA4802; family JAKQUI01; genus CAZZCF01. The sequence continues at coordinate 1,103 of CAZZCF010000127.1, read as the reverse complement.
TAAAGGCGGTTCCCTTTGTATCGAGCAGCGGCGAGATGCTGGGCATGCTCGAGAGTTTTGTGGATATCACCGATCTCCGCGAGCTACAGCGGGAGATTGTGAATATCAGCGAGAATGAGCGCCGCAGGATAGCGCAGGATCTGCACGACGATCTCGGCCAGAAGCTCTCTTACGTCGGCTTCCTCGCCGAAGCGCTGAAGCGAAAGTTGAGGGATGAAGGCTGCCCCGCCTTTCCCGAGGTTGATGAGCTGATTGAGGTTGTGGGCGACTCGGTTGAGCATACCAGAACCGTCGCCCGGGGGCTCTATCCCGTCGGCATGGAACCCTACGGCTTTTTGACCGCCATTGAGGAGCTTGTGGAGAGCACCGCACGTTTTCTCGATGTGAAGATAAAGATACGGAAGCGGGGGGATATATTCATTGATGATAAAGGAGTGGCAACGCATCTCTACCACATCGTTCAGGAATCGCTGAATAACGCCATCCGGCACGGCGGTGCAAAGCATATAACAGTGCGACTTCGCAGTGATTCGAAAAAATTTAGTGTGAGAATAGAGGATGACGGCACAATGCCTTACGGGGAAGACGCTGCGGGGGAAGGAATGGGTCTGAAGATCATGAAATACCGCGCCGACCTCATCGGCGCGGAGTTCGGTGTCAGCCGGGAGAAGAGGGGATTCGTGGTTGAGGTGCTGCTACGGCGAGATTCATAAATCGATTGAGCGGTGGTGCTTTCATCCGGTTTGGTGAGTTTTTGAGATTTTTGTAATATATAACCGAAGGTGTGGAATTTCATTAATTAATGTAAAGAAAATAACTGGATTCCGCTATTGACCGGAAAATACTCAAATGGTATAATGGTGCGCAGTTATAACGGCTGCTCGTTATACACTTATAAAAAATTATTACTTCCAATTATGCAATTTAACTCTGAATTTCGCTCAAAATAGCTGGAATCAATTATTGACCGGAGAGGCCAGGGGTGGTATTTTATTACGGTAGTGTTATTTTCATTCTGTCGTGTGAATTATGACGCATTAACGATGCGTTTTAAACAGTAGCATGCTTCATATTAAAAGGACTAACAAATAATGCAGCGAAAT
>CAZZCF010000126.1:0-13163 GCA_964652955.1 uncultured Leptospirales bacterium | reverse complement strand
CACTGACATACGCGACATCGTATCGCTGTGTGCACTGTACCCGATAAAACCGGCATTTACGATTTGCGGATCACTGTAAATACCTGTTTTTAAAGATGCCCATAAAGCGCTCATGGAGTATAAATATGCGCCTCACGAAGTGCGGCATACATTCTTATATCTGAGAGTAAAGTAAATGGAAAAGATCAATGTTGGTATAATCGGCTGTGGCCGTATATCGGATCTTCACTATCTCGGTTATCGCAACAACAAGCATGCCAGAATTTATGCTGTCTGCGATTGCGATAAGGATGTGGCCCTGAGAAGACAAAAGGAGTGGAAGGCTGTCAAATACTACACCGATTACCAGTACCTGCTCAGGGATCCCGAAATTGATGCTGTCGAGATTCTCACCCCCCATACCGCTCACGAGGAGATGGTTGTCAACGCTGCACTGATGGGAAAGCATATCGCTGTTCAGAAACCGATGACAATCAGCCTTGAGAGCGCCGATCGAATGCTCGAAGCAATTCAACAGAAGGATATCGTCTATAAGGTTACCGATAACTATCTCTTTTATCCACCCATTGTCCTCGCCAGAAAGATGATAGATGAGGGAACAATCGGCACCCCGACCAATGTACGGATAAAGCTCATCTCAGGCGGATCAGGTGGCTGGAAGGTTCCTCCCGCCGCATGGGAATGGCGGATAAAAGAGACTGCTGAGGGGAGGGGGCTTCAGACCTTCGATCACGGCCATCACCTCTGGGCGACCTCATGGTACCTTCTCGGTGATGTTGATCGCGTTATGAGCTGGATCGATTCAGTCGACGGCATGGTTGACTCACCCGCAGTTATTATGTGGAAATACCGTGACGGAATCAGATACGGCATGTGCGAATATATCTGGGCGCCCGATCTGTACATAACCTCAAAATACTATGCCAACGACGAGTGGATTGAGATATCCGGCACAAAGGGGATCATTCTAATCAACCGGTGCACCGGCAATATTCTGAGCGGCCCGGCGGTAAGCCTCTTCACCGGCAAAAAGTGGAAACACTTTTCAAAAGTTAAATGCGACTGGGCCGAAGGATTCAAGGGTGCCACCCAGAACTTCATCAATACAATTCGCGGCGATGATAAGCCCCTCCTCACCGGTGAGGAGGGTCGCGAGATTCTCCGATTCAATCTCGCCATTCAAAAATCATCCCGGGTACACCGGGAGGTTTACCTCGAAGAACTGGACTCCCCCTTTCCCGCTCTCTACAGCTGGCGGCGGTCCAGATCGGAGAAGGGAAATATCTCTCACATACAAAAACTCAAGGAAGTCATCGGCCGCAGACGCGGTCATGCACGATACGCGTCCCGGGCACGTTCCCTGACTCTCGAGCTAATGGATAAGTTTGATCCCGATGTCGTCCAGGACTGGGAGAGTACTATCGGTCTCGATCTCCTCCCTGAGAATGATACGCCTGGACGCACGTTCAGTATACTCATAACAAAGGGAAGCGCAACGGTGGAAGAGGGTTCACTCCCTGAAAAGGCATCGCTTATCCTCCGGATTCCTTCCGGCACCTGGGCGGCTATTCTGTTGGGGAAGGAGAAGATAGAACAGGCCTTCACGGATGGAAAAATTGAAATGGATGGAGAGATTGACGAAGCGCTGAAAGTCCGCGCTGCCTTTGGGCTCTAATGCAACGGCATATCGTTGCTATACAAAAGCTAGATTCTCATCCCGGCTCAACCACGCGAATATAATTTCTCTTTTCGGAACTCGCCGGCAATCACAGCCGCATTTTGCCGCCACAATACCACATTCTTCCCGGACCCGGATTAAAGGGATCCGCTTTATATTCATCGAGCACATTCTTGCAAAGCACATAGAGATTCACCCCCGTGCACAGGCGCTGTGAGAGCTTTACGTTGAGAAAAACCGGATTATGAAGGGAGACCTCCTTAAAATATGCTGTGCTGTAGGGATCATCCTGCTCCGGCTTCTCCCTCATAGCATACATGATCTGATTGCGCGTATGATTTCCGAAGATGACAAGCGACGTGCCGGACATTGCTGAAATTCGCAGATCAGCGGTGAACTGATGTTCCGGGGTAAGCTCAAACCGATCACCCATATTCAACCGTATATCAGCGGTATCATCCATGTTGACCGACCGAACATAGACGTAGGTCACGTTTACGCTGATTTCACCGAAGCCGACAATCGCAATACGCGCCGTGAGAATAGTCTCAATTCCCTGCGTTTCAACGCCATCGAGATTAACATAATACTGACCGCCGAGCTCCTCGTTGAAGACCTGAGCAATTTTATCCCTGAATCTGCTGTAAAAATAATCGAGCCGCCAGCTCCCTATCTTGAACAATACCAGCTCAATGCCCATATTACCGTTGGTGGAGTGCTCGGGTTTCAGATCCAGATCACCTGAAACATCGCTCATCCTCGAATAGGCTTTCAGCGTGGGAAATTTTGTCTTTCGAGATGCCGCAGCCCGAAGCAGAACAGCATCATTGAGGTGGTACACTGCCCCGATAACCGGATTGAAGGAATCCCGTGTCCCCCAGATGATGGAATCATCCTCGGCCAGGTATCCGTCAACATACTCATTGAGCGTTTCCTCCTCCATGCTCCTCCGCTTGTGATCGGTGAGATTCTGCGCATCGTAGGAGATGCCGGCAGTCAGAAAGAGATTCTTCATCGGCTGCAGCTCATTTTCGATTGCTACCGTGAGATACTGAACCTTCAGAACTTTTGAACGGAACATTCCGGTCCCGTGAACGGCGATAATATCCGGTGCGCTCCCATCCTCGAAGGGCTCTATCTCCTCGAAGTGTTCATCTCTACGGTAAATAACCGATGAACTGATGGTTCCGCTCCCGTACCGGTATGATGGCAGGAGGTGAAAGCCGAGCGATCGGTCGGTAAAAATTGACCGGTAGAAATTATCGGAGAAGCGCTTCGCCTTCCCTTCTCCGGCATCCCACCAGTAAACCTCGGAAGGAAACATGAAGATCGTATGATCCGTATCGGCGTATGTTTCGAGCGTATCGGTATGCCAGTACACAAACGTATTGAATTGTACGGAAAGACGCTCCCCGCGATAATGACAGTAGGGAACGATGTTCAGCCGAATATCCTCCGGCCAGTTGCGCGCCTGCACCTGAAATACGGCATACTTGCCATCCTCAGTGTATGCAGCAGAATTCGGTTCATACCATGCTCCCCCGCGGTAGGTGCTGTACAGATTGTCATCATAGTTGATGGACTTCGCACGATTATGATAGTAGAGGGGTGATACGCCGAGCTCCAGACGATTTGAGAGCGCATAACCGAGTTTCCCGGAAAGATGATATCGTCGATAACTGAAGTGATCCCATTTCCCGGTATCATTGAGATAGGAGTCCACTGCTTTGAGATCAATATCATCTGAGCTCTTCCCGTACAGATCATACCGGAGAATTCTATCGAACCACTCCCGCCGCTTATCTTTATCCAGTTTTTTTGATGGTGCATACCCCTCGGTGCGATGCATCGTTGCCGTTATCCAGTAGAAAAAATTATCAATCGGCGCACCGTGTCCCACACTGAGCAGAACAGTATTGTATTGACCGTACTCGGCATGCGCCTCAGTATACATCGCGGAAGGTTTTCTCGTAATGATGTTGATAGAGCCGATCAGGCCGTAGGTCCCGTAGAGCGCGGATGAAACACCTCGATTGACAATCAGGTGTGAAATATTCGCCATGGGTATCTGAGAGATGTTCGCCTTCCCCTCATAGGCATCATTGATGAGGATACCATCGACGAGAACCGCAACGGTATCCTCTGCATAGCCACGCATGGTGAATCCCTTCCCCGTGAGCATGGTCTTTATGTGAATGCCCGGCACCATGCTCAGTGAATCAGCAAGTTCAGTATCACCCCTGACATCGATATCGTGAGCAGTGATCCGGGTTGAGGTGCCCGCATCATCGATTTTTGATCCGGGCTCTTCTCTCTCTTTCGACTTATCACTGTGTTTATCCTTTACGGTAACCGGTTCTTCCGCATCATCGGCAATCATCTTCGAGGGCGGTGAAGTTGAACTCTTCTCATCCTGCGCCTGAACCGAGCTTGTCACACAGAATGCCGTAAAAAGGAGCAGCGTCAGTACTTTCTCGAGGATAGCACCCATTCTACAAACAGATAGATGGACAGTCAATTTCATCAAAGGTGTTTTGCTTTTTATACTATGATAGAGAAGATTACTCTCATGTATTATCCGGGTGTTTCAGACGCATCGGTGAGAAATTATAAATTAAACATCCCTTCCATGGTGATTATTGAGAGGCGAGGAGCCAATTCATTTGAAGAATCTCTTCATAACGGCATTCATTTCTTCAACTGCAGCTCGGTAAAATACCAGAGCATGGACATGAGAAGAAGGGTGAATGCCGGTATAATGATATATAATCCGGGATCGTCAATAATCTTTAATTGCAGCTCATGTTTCTTCCCCGTACCGCTTTTCACTATTTTCTGAACACGGTAATTCGCCGCCTTATTGCAGGTTTCTTCAGCAGCCGGATCATACTCGATCCTCTTCTCTTCAACCCGCCGTATCTTAACACGGTCGAGGAGGAGATGTCTCCCCCGATAGTATATCGGCTTTAAATATTCGACATGAACGGTGTCGCCAGACTCATTTTTGAGTGTTACCCTCGATCGGGAGATCCGATTTCGCAGTCCCGAGTTGTCCGGGAAGTACGAATGGCGTATCCCCTTCACCACCAATGGTGCATCACCCTCTACCAGTGAGACCTCGGCACCCTTTTGTATCGAAACCCGCTGCCACTCACCCATCGTAAAGGTGACGAGATGTCCGAATATAATGACGATAAACAGACCGTGTATAATGGATGGTGTTACCGAGAATAAAAAATGACGCAACGACATCTCTTTTCTCCTTGAGAGAAGGGAAGCAATTCTCGTACAGGTACAGATAAACGTATTAACACCCAATAGAGCCATCGCCAGAAACAGGAGGGGAATCCACCAGCTCAGATGCACATTTCGTACAAAATGAACCGCCAGCCAGTCCTGCACTCTCGCCTCATTCATCGATGCAAAGAAGGCAAAGTGCTCAAGAGACATCAGGGCACCAATAAACATCGCCACAGCGACCGAGAGGAGCAGCCAGAAGGTGAGCTTCAGATCTCCCATGAAATGCCATATCCTTTTAATCACGCTAGCCCCCTATTCTCGGGAAATTCATCTCATGAATATAGTGACCGAAAGAGAAAAAGAACAGTATACCGGCAGCAATTACTGCAAATACTCTTCTTCTCTGAATACCCCATTCAGGCATGAATCGAAGGTGTAGATAGGCAGCATACATTATCCAGATACCGGCAGTAGTCATGTGACGCGGCCCCCAGCTGAAGGTGTGTCCCCAGCCAAGATAGGCCCACACGGCACCAACGACCTGTGAAATGCTGAACAACACAAATCCCCACACGATAAAGGGGTGGAAGGACGACCCATTCCGTTTGCGCAGAATATCAACGAGAGCCAGAAAAGCACCGCAGTAGAAGCAGGCGTGGGCGGATACTTCGGTAACAAAAAACCCGACGGCCCAGAGGGTCATCTTCTGCGGAGTGGGTGGAATAATCCCCTTTGCATGCCAGAGGGAGAAGAGCGCAAAGAGAATCGTCGGTATGAGAAGGAGGCCCCACTCCTCATCATCCCCGAATCTCTTCAACAGAGCGAGCAGGGCCACACCGCAGGGGAGCAGGAAGGGGCCCTCAACAATCGGATTGGGGGAAAAAACGCCGCCAAGCCACCCCCTCCCTATCAGATACAGGATGTTGATGATGAAGCCGATGAAAAATACAGGAAAGCTCACCCGACGCGCACGAAAGCAGAACAACAGCAGGGCGCTAACATAGAGCCCGACTGCAATATAAAGATAGAGGTGCTTACCCGTTGTAAACATCAAATCCACCTTTTCTTTCAGTCCCTTCGGGACGTGGGCCAGTATGGCACGGACTGTTATGTATGCTCACATACCACGAATCAAAACAATGTGGCTCAACCCCCATACATCACGGTCGACAAAGTAATCCTTAACGGGGGCGAGCATATTGTTGCCCGTTGGCTTCTTCCCGTTCAGCGATTTCAGCAGCATAAAGGAATCGCCGTCATCGGTGCTGAAGATCTCCCTGCCGGAGAAGAGCACCCGATAGCCGTCACAGGCAACAAACATGAAAAAGTCATCATCTCCGCAGCCGGGGAAATTTCTGGTGAGAAAGGATCGGAGATTATACCCCTCAGCTGAATCTATCCCCTTGTATCCTCTGCCATGCCCGACCCGAATCCAGTGCGCGACCCTCTGTTCCGTAACGCCTGCATACACAGCGGCGCTCGCCTTCCCATCCCGTATACATGAAAGAGAATCAGCGCTGCACTTCGTACCCCTCTTCTTGGCGGGCAGCATTGCATCGGGAATTTTCTGTAACTGAAAGGTCATGGTCACGACCTCGTCGAGATAGCGCTTCGTATCGGGCTCTTTCGGACAGATGAGCCTGAGCCCCGTAATATTTTCCGTGAAGACGTTTTTATCATACTCATCAGGATTCTCGTTCGGTTTGATCTCCTCCCGGTGAAATGCCAGCATTACCGGATATCCGTCATCACTCATGGTAAGCTCGCCATAGCTGAAGTGCACCGATTTTCCCGATCGGCTGGTGAAGGTCACCACCATATCAAGGGGGCTGTCATAGACAACATCTTTCGGCTTCATCGGGGCGACGCCGTCCAGAATATTGAACACCGGAACACCGGTATACCGGTAGGCACCGAGAAATTCCCCTTCGGGCGAAACCTCCCGTGTACGTACACAAGCTGTCGCCAAAGCGTTGAAGGCATCGCCGGCAAATTGGTACTCCTGCTTTACCATGCCCGTAACCTTCAGCGTAATGCCGGAAGGTGCCTGTTTGGCGAGCACCACTTTTGTGGCACCGGTGACAGCGGTGATATCGTACGTATCATCACTACACCCCGCTGCAAGACCGACTGAAAGGATCACCATCAAAATAAAACAACATCGATTTACCATAGTTCACGCTCCTAAAAAAAATGGCAGGCGCAATAATTACACCTGCCAGTATTCTACGCATACACTTTCATGTACACTACTCTTTAACATTGCCACCGAAGTAGAACATCCTTCCCGGACCCGGGTTGAATGGATCGGCATCATAATCGTCGAGCACATTTCTGCACATCACGTATACGCTAAACTGATCCACAATGATCTGGGAGAGCTTGATGTTCAGAAAGAAGGGATTATGAAGGTCCACCTCTTTGAAGTACTTCGTATCGTATTCCATCGCGGTACCGGTCAGGGGAGCTTCCTTCATTACGTACCTGATCTGATTCATGATGTACTGTCCGAAGATGACAAGGGATGTTTTGCTGATAAAGTCTAAGCGGAGATCGCCGACAAACTGGTGCTCCGGTGACTCTTCCATTTTATCTCCCTTATTGAGATCGACATCGGGACTGTCATCAAGATTTTCCGACTGTACATAGGTGTACGAGAGGGTCAGGCTGATATCGCAGATGCCGGCGACTTTTCCCATTCTCCCGGTTACTGCTGTCTCCATCCCCTGTTTGAGCACGCCGTCGATATTGGTTGAGTAATTATCACCGTATTTCTCGATGTACACGCTCTCTATCTTGTCGTCGAACATCGTGTAGAAGTAATCCGCCCTGAAGCTTATCGTCCTGTCCAGGAAGAGGAGCTCGAAACCGGCATTGGCATTGTAGGCCTTCTCAGGTTCCATCTTGAGGTCTTCCTCCTCCGCAGCCACATCGGTATACGCGTCCAGGGTGGGGAACTTGGTCTTGATGGAACCCGCGGCCCGCACGATGAGGAGATCCTTCACCGGCTCCGCGATTGCGCCGATAACCGGGCTGAAGGCATCCCTGGTCCCCCATATCGTCGAATCCTCCTCCGGCATGTAACCGTCGACCAGCTCGTTATAGGAGCCAGCCTGATTGCTCCGCCGCTCGTATTCGGTGAGATTCTGTGCATCGTAGGATATGCCCGCCGATATCTGGACAATGTTGAAGTTCATCTCATCCTCGAGGGCGACGGTGAGCGCCTGAGCTTCCATATATTTCGTCTTGTATTTTCCGGTGCCGTATATGTTTATAACATTTACCGCATCGTCAAAGGCCTTCTCCTGTTCCGTGTGACTGTCAACGCGGAACATGACTGCCGCATTAAGCTTGTTCCAGGGGAGTATCTTGTACGACGGAAAGATGTGAATCCCGTAGGATGTCTCCGTCCAGATCGATTGCACGCGATCACTTCCGTACGGCTTGTAGGGCGGGACATCCTGATACACCGATGGCGGGAACATGAACTCCGATTCATCCGTGCTCGCATAGCCTTCCAGCGTATTAGACTGCTCCCGCCAGAATATGCTCGCCTTCACGCTCAGGTCATCGGACAGATACAGGAAATAGGGAGCCACTGAAGCGGTTTGGTACTCCGGCCAGTAGAAGGCGCGGTTCTGAAAGCAGGCTCTTCGCCCATCGGTGGTGAAGGAGCTTCCACTCGGATCTTCCCATTCCTGTGTTTCAGGGTCATAGGTGCTATAGAGACTTGCCTGATAGGTGTTGGACTTCATCTCATTCTTGAAGTAGCTTGCGGTAATACCCGTTTCCATCTTGTTGTTTATCTCGTAGCCGGCTTTTCCCGATACCTCATACTTTCGATACTCTGTGTGATCCCAGACATGCCCATCTTTGATATAGCTGTCCTTGGCCTTCAGGGTCACCGTGTCGAAGGTCTCCCCGTAGATTTTGTAGGGAACCAGCTTGTCAAACCACTTCCGACGCTCCTTCCTGTCCAGCTTCTCCGATACCTCGTATCCATCTGAGTTGTTCACGGTGTTGGTAATCCAGTAGTAGAACTTTCCGATGGGAGCCCCGTGAGCAACATTTATGGTGTAATTTTCGTGCTCACCGTATTCGGCATTCGCCTCGGCATAAAATTTCGTCGGCTTTGCAGTTACCACGTTGATAGAGCCGATCATCCCAAGGGTTCCGTAGAGCGCTGATGAAACACCCCGGTTAATGACTATTTTTGATATATTCATAACCGGTATCTGCGATATATCAACATTGGCTTCGTACACGTCGGTAATGGGAATACCATCCACCAGCACTACGACCTTATCCTGATCATATCCCCTGAGGTTAAATCTCGTTGCTCCTTTCGCATGATTCTTCACCATGATGCCGGGGACCATCCTGAGTGAATCATCGAGGGTTTTGTCGCTCCTGACGGCGATATCCTCTCTGGTAATCTCCGTCGTCGTCGCCGCGTCCTCGATATTCGCAATGGCGCGATCCTTGACGACGATCTCACCAATGGTGAAAACCGATGTGTCCTTCTTATCGGCCTTTTTCTCCTCTTCCGTTTCCTGCGCTGAGAGCGGAAAGGCGAGACAGAGGCTTACGCACATGCTTATAAAAAAAATCCGTCTCATAAAATCCTCCCTATGCAGCAGAAATGCTTTAAAAGAAATCACCTCTCAGGTAACAGAGGTATTTTCAGCGCATTCTCCTGTGCAGCGTTAATTGTACTATTATTCAACCGCAAGAACCATCGCCCACTTTTCCGGGAGAGCGGTTATCCGAACTTGTTCCCACTCTCTATCTATATATTGCGAGCACCCGAAAAGATGAGCATAGCTCTGCAAGTACTGTCGCTACTATCATGATAAAATGTCAATAAAATTAAGTACATTTTTGTAAATAATTGTAGGATTTTACGAATATAAGTTAGTATAAGTAAAAAATAAGGTGTGAAATTCGAATGAGATTAAGTAAAGGCGCATCTTCATGCGGTATTTTTTTCGTGCACAATTAAATTATTGATCATCCTGCTCAAGAACGAATACTATACCTTCATATCATTCCGATCAGGGAGAGAGAGCGCCAATGAAGGGATCACAGAGAAAATACCTCGATCATATCAGAAAAGTTGCCGGGAAAGCTATTAACAGCTATACCCTGATTGAGCCGGACGATAATATCCTCGTTGCCCTCTCCGGCGGGAAGGATTCCCTGGTGCTGCTTGACATCCTGAGCAGCCGGCTGAGATTCATTCCTATCAATTACACCCTGCACGCCGCTTATGTCAATGTTGAGATTATTTCTCCGAATGCTGATATGAGCTATCTCTCATCATTTTGTCGAGATCTGAATGTCCCCTTCCACCACAAAACGATCACCCTGGACCGGCACCCCGGCTCGAAGAAATCCTCCTGCTTTGTCTGCTCCTGGAACCGGCGAAAGGAGCTCTTTCTCATGGCAGACGCACTCGGCTGTACGAAAATTGCGTTCGGCCATCATCTGGATGATATTGTTGAGACGCTCATAATGAACATGACCCTGCACGGAAAATTCAGCACCATGCCGGTTAAGCTCTCGATGTTTAACGGTGCTCTGTTTATCATACGCCCCCTTGCCCTGCTTACCGGTGAAGAGATAAACCGGTACGCACAGCTCAAACAATTCAAACACCTTGAGAATCGCTGCGAATTTGGCGACACCTCCAAAAGGGAGGAGGCGAAGAAGATAATCCGGGAAATGGAGCGTATACATCGAAAGGCGAAGTGGAATATCTTTCACTCGATGTCGAACATCAATACCGAGTATCTCGTATAAAAATGAAATGCAGATCGTTCTCCGCTCAGATCAACTCACTGCTCGGATACATTCTGTCAATAACCTCTTTGTACTTCTCCTGAATGAGCGCTCTGTTGAATTTCCTGGCGAGGGTGAGCTCCCCCGTATTAATCGAAAAGGGCCTGGATAAAAGGGTGAATTTTTTTATCTGCTCGAACCTGGCAGATGATTGCGAGATGCGGTCAATACAGCTCTTATAAAGCTCTACGATCTCCCTCTTTTCGATGAGATCATCAATGCGATCAAAATCGATATTGTGCTTCCGCGCATACCCCATCAGGTACTGGGTGTTCGGCACGATCAGGGCGGTCAGATACTTCCTCTGATCGCCAACAACACAGATATGCTCGATGATAACTTCCTGTTCAAACTGCTTCTCAATCATCCGTGGTGCAATATTCTTCCCGGTGGAGGTAATTATGAGATCCTTGAGCCTCCCGGTTATAACGAGATTCCCCTCATCATCAAAAGAACCAACATCACCGGTCCTGAAGAATCCATCCTCGGTGAAGATCTCAGCCGCCGTCTCTTCTGTCATCTTGAGATACCCCTTAAAAACCACCGGACCCTTTACCAGGATCTCACCCTCCCCGGAAATGCGCTCCTCGACACCGGGTATGGGGGGGCCGACCGTTCCCGGCTTATTCCGCTCCGGGATGTTCATATTCACAATGGGGGACGTTTCAGTAAGTCCGTACCCCTCAATAATCGGTATTCCGAGAGCACCGAAAAAATAGGCAACATCCAGGGGGAGGCTGCTCCCACCGGAGAAGAGATACCGAATTCTATCGAGACCCAGTGATGCCTGTATTCTCCGGCAGACAATTCCGTACACGCTTTTCAGGAAACGCACCTTGAATGGTATGGGTAATCTCCGGCTCCGTTGAATAAAACACGCCGTTGCCGTTTCCAGCGCCGAATGATAGAGCTTCTTCTTGAGCCACCCGTACCGCTCTATACCCTGTTTTATCTGCACATACATCTTTTCATACATTCTCGGAACCGAGCTCATAATCGTCGGCCGTACTGCGAGGATATCATTTATAATCTCCTCCGTCTCTAGGCTGCTGCATATCGCCGTCACCGAACCGGTTACCGCGGATCCAAAAAGATCCACCGAAAGTCCAAAAACATGGCTGAAGGGGAGATGCGCAAGTTTGATATCCCGGTCATCCATCGGCACATACGCCGCCACTGCTTTCTGTGCAATGAAATTTCCATGAGTGAGCATCACGCCTTTCGGAATGCCATCAGCGGTCAGCGTATAAAGCACCGCAGCCAGGTCATCTTCGGTAAGATCCTGTATTCTGCGAATTACGGCATCGAACCTGTCGGGGTCAGGATCCCGCTCCATGATCTCATCAAAAGATGCAACTCTGCTGTCCGAAACGTGGTCACTATTGGTGATAATTGTGCTCAGGGGGGATTGCGGCTTACTTAAAAATGCATGGGACTGTTCATACTGTACATAATCTCCTGTATAAATGCACTTTGCCTCTGAATGGTAAAGAATATAGTCAAGGATCTCCCGGCTCACCGTTGGATAGATCGGCACAAAAACAGCACCAAGGGAGAGGATCGCATAGAACGCTATGGCATACCGCAGCGAGTTGCGGGAATAGACAGCAACATAATCACCACGGGAGATTCCCCTCTCGAGAAGAGCGGCAGCAAGGCAGAACTGTTGCTCTAAAAACTTACCGGCCGTGACAGGAATAAATTCATCCTTGCGCTTGCTCTCCCACTCCTTTGAAAAAAAGGTCTTCTCCTTCCAGAGACGCAGATAGGTCGCAATCTCAATTGCCGGAATGGAGCGTTCGTTCAATCTCGCATCTTTTAACGTATCTCTGAGTACCTTCATACATGTAACCGCAATGAGTTATCTTCTCCGTAAGATTATCCTTGATATCTTCGACCATAGTGACAAAGCATCTTTTCACGTCAATTACTAAGAGTATATCTTAAAACGAAATTCCGTAAGGAGCCCCTGAAAAATTAATGACTAATTGCGTTTGAGCCACATTGCATTCGCTCCTCCGCCTGTTCTGTTTTAATCCTCGGGATATGAATCGGCGTACAAACCTCGTAACGGAAAAGCAACAAAAAAACCCATACCCTGCATGCCAATCATCATCGAAAACACAGTTTTTAATTGATTTTCTCTCCCCCATAAATATACTGTTTATACATTCTATCCACTAATTCCACACAGGAGAAATACTATGAAAGTGCTGAAGGGTATCATTATTGCGCTCGGTGTTATCATTGTTGCACTCTTCATCTTCTACCACATATTCTTCCGCCTTCCGCTGCCAGATTATTCCGGCACGATAACCCTTACGGGACTGAAATCGGACGTGGAAGTTCGATATGACAGCTACGGCGTGCCTCATATCTTCGCCGAAAATGACGAGGACCTCTT
>CAZZCF010000125.1:0-13270 GCA_964652955.1 uncultured Leptospirales bacterium | reverse complement strand
AAAATTGAAATTCCAACTGAATATGCGCAGGATATGCAATAAGGGGGATTTCTGAATTCTTTCACGGCCTCTCTTCTCTGATTGAAATCGCACAGTGATGCGTTAAAAGAGCTTGCTTCCGGGGCACGCTCGAAGGGGGCTTGAGCAGATAATCTAAAATAACAATACAATCATAGCTCATTCATGACGCACATTTAAATAAATAACTTAAATGGAGGAACAGGGTGGACAACACAGAACAAGCTAAAAAAATTCCGGGTCTTCGGTGGCAGATTCCCTTCGTGCTGCTCATTTCGGTTGTTATCGCCTTCTTCGACCGGATGAATATCTCCTATGCACTTCCCAAGATTGCACAGGACTATGGATGGACAGTGAAGGAGACCGGCTCCTATGGTGGGCTCCTCATGAGTATCTTCTATGTTGCCTATGGCATTGCGAATATCATCTTAAGCCCTGTCGGCGAGCGCTTCGGCCCCCGCAGGAGCCTCATGGTCATCGTCGTACTCTTTTCAATTTTCACCATGCTCGGTGCTCCGCTGGGGATGATATTCACCGCATTCCTTGCTGTTCGCATATTCCTCGGGCTCAGTGAGGGAATTCACTTCCCGATGATGAACATGCTTACCAAGAAGTGGTTTCCCACCCATGAACGTTCCCGTGCAAACGGCATCTGGATTATCGGGCTCTTCCTCTCCATGATACTGGCGCCTTTTGTTGTCGTCCCCATCATCGATTTATGGGGATGGCGCACCATGTTCGTGGTACTTGGTTTTGCGGGGATGCTGATTACCCTCCCCCTCCTGTACTTATTCATACAAAACACACCAGAGGAACATCCCAAAATAACGGTAGAGGAGAAAGAGTATATTGAAAACGGTCTGGAAAAGGATGAACCGGAAGAAGAGGATTTCTGGAAAGGTGTAAAGATTTTCACCAAAAAGCCGGTCTACTGGGTTGCACTGCTGGGGGGAATCTTCAACAACATGGTTGCCTATGGCCTGATTAACTGGCTCCCAACTTATTTCACCGAGGGAAGGGGGCTCGAGTTCTCAAAACTCACCTATGCCACATCGATACCGTACGTCTTCTCCATCTTCGGGGTCCTGCTCTGGTCCTATCTCGGTGATAAGACGAACAGACGTGGCTACATCGCCGGCCTGGGATTCTTCGGTGCCGGAATCATTGCCTATTTTGCAGCAACCGCTCCGAGCATAACCATGGTGATTGTCCTCTTCGCACTGGCAATCTTCATCAAGGTAACCTATTCATCCAACGAATATGCCATCATTCAGCGAATCATCCCCCAAAAACAGGTTGCAACCGGTGTCGGACTCTACAACGGTCTTGCCATGATGATCGGCGGAGGACTGGGGCCCGTTGTCGTCGGCGGCGTCGTTTCCGCTACCGGCGATTACACCATGGGCATTCTCTCTCTCACCGTACTGGCGGGAGCGGGGGGAATTGTCATGCTGATACTCGGATGGATGATGAAATATTAGCATACCATATATGAACGGAGTATCATGAAAGGATTTTATAAACGGATTCTCATAGCAGATCTCAACGACCGGAAAAGCGCAATCGAATCTCTGCCGGATAGTGTTTACGAAAAGTACCTCGGCGGGAAGGGTCTTGGAACCTATCTCCTTTCACAGCACAATCCCAGAGGTGTCGATCCTCTCGACAGCGGCAACTGTCTCATCTTCTGCAACGGCCCCATTACCGGGTCATCGATATGGGGCTCTTCCCGATACGGTGTCTTCACGAAGTCGCCACTGACCGGCTTTTACTCCGAGGCGTATTCGGGGGGGAAAGTACCCGAAGCAATTGATGCAACCGGTTTCGATGCGGTTGTTCTCACGGGAACGAGCGAGAAGCCGATTGTGATGGAGATTTCTCCCGACGGGGCGGTTTTCCACGACGCTGCGGATCTCTGGGGCACTGACACCTTCCAGACCGAGGATCAGGTTGTCGATCGGTTCGGAAACGCCGACATGAAGAAGAGAGGTGCCGTGGTTATCGGGCCAGCAGCCGAAAAAGGAGTTCGATTTGCAGTCATAGAAAACGATTACTGGCGCTCGGCAGGGAGAACCGGTCCGGGGGCCGTTATGGGTTCCAAGAAAGTAAAGGCGATACTCTTCCAGGGAAATCGAACACGGCCGCTCGCCGACCCCGAAGGGGTCAAAGCGTTCGCGAAGGAGATAGCCGAACGTGGCAAGGAAGATCCGACGGTGGAAGCGTACAAAACACTGGGAACATCAATGATGGTCATGATCTGCAACCTCTTCGGCACCTTCCCCGCACAATACTGGTCACGGGGGAGTGTTGACCACTGGGAGCAGATAAGCGCCGAGGCGCTGCACAGCAGATGCGAGGTGAAGCCGAGAGCCTGTGCAAAATGCTTCATGGCCTGCGGCAGGATGACTACCGTGCTGGAGGGTCGCCACAGGGATCTCCATGTTGAGGGGCCCGAGTACGAAACCATCTACGCTTTTGGCGGCCTCTGCATGGTCGACAGCATCGAAGAGATTGTCTATCTCAACCACCTCTGTGACAGCCTCGGCATGGATACGATGACCGCCGGCAATCTCTGCGGTCTAACCATTGAAGCGGTCAAAGAGGGAAAAGTCAACTATGAGATTGACTACGGGAATGTCGATGGCATTGCAGAGCTCCTCCGTCTGATCGCCAAGCGGGAAGGGATCGGCGAAATACTCTCCCAGGGCATTATACCCGCCGCGAAGGAATGGAACATGGAAGACCGCGCCGTTCACGTCAAGGGGCTTGAACCGGCTGGCTATGATCCCCGGGTTCTCAAGGGGATGGGACTGGCCTATGCCGTTTCCGATCGCGGCGCCTGCCATCTCAGGTCGACATTCTATAAGCCGGAGCTCAGCGGCATGATTCCCCCGGATCAGGTGGAAGATAAAGCGGCGCTATTCATCGATTTTGAAGACCGGCTTACCCTCTTCGATACGCTTATCCTGTGCCGCTTCTATCGCGATATGTATCTCTGGGATGAACTGGCAACTATCATCGGCACGGTCACCGGCTCATCGGAAGACAAGGGTTCTCTCACGATGAGAGCAGCAACCGTGAGCAATCTGGTTCGCCACTTCAACATTCGCGAAGGATTGACGATTGATGACGATACGCTGCCGCAATGGTTCTACCGGCACTCCCTTGAGAAGGGCAGCATCACCGAAGAGGAGCTCACAAAGATGCGCGCGGACTATTACCGGCTGCGGAACTGGGATGAGAAGGGCAGGCCGCGGGGTGGCGTATGAAAAAGGATGCGAACCTCATCCGCATCGGCCAGCTCGCGAAAATGGCCGGTGTTTCTCCTTCGACTATCAAACACTATGTTAATCAGGGACTGCTCCCCAAGCCGATTAAGACGAGCAAGAACATGGCCTATTACGATCAGTCGTGCATTAACAAGATCAAGCTCATCAAGAAAATCCAGAAGGACAAATTCCTCCCGCTCGATGTCATCAAGCGGTTAATTGATTCAGGAGAATCATATAACGAAGAGCTCAAGCTGGGCAAAGCAATCCTGAAATCGCACAGGATCACCTCGAATTCGAAACCGATCAGAGAATCACAGATTGAGCGCCATACCGGCTACCCTCTCGAGAAGATCCGTATCCTGGAAAAGGAACGGCTCGTTCTCCCGCAAATCAGGAACAGCGTCAAGGAATACGATGATGTTGATTGCAGGATCATTGAAATTATGAAATTTCGCGAGGAGCTGGGGGTTCCCTTCGACTATTCGCTGGAGTTTTTGCGAATCTACCGGGATGCCATCGAAGAAGCCGTTCAGCGGGACATCAATCTCTTCGTCAGAACCTTTATCAGCGATCTGCACAACAAAGCCATCACCCTGATGACTGAAAGCGATGAAACACTCGATCGCTTTATGGTGCTCTATCGTAATAAGATGCTCAGAACGCTGAGCGAGGAGGCAATCAAAGATCTCAATGACCTCTCCCGGAAGCTCTCACTGCTCAACATATTTCCCGTTACCGGGGAGGAATTACCATCAGATCCTCCCGATGAAATTCCCCTGAGAATTATATACTTCCTCTGCCGTGGTGAATTTGAGAAGATAATTGCTCTGGGAACAGAAAATTCCCATTCCCACGATCTCGTTGCACCTACCATAATAGCTTCGCTGCTCCTTGGAAAGGTTGACAGCGCCCTGCAAATGGTTGAGGAGCAAATTTCTCGCCCCTCGGTAAGAACACTCGATAACACCGCAGCTGTTCTGGCCTATCTGTTCTCCATTGGCAGAGCTTCGGGATTGTCAGTTCCCATGCATCACGCCAATAAGATACTTGCGTACCTGCACCGCATTGAGGTATCGGATGAAGATAATACCATTATCAGGTTCATCTCCCGGTATATATGCGGTGCCGTTTATATCCTCCTCCCGGATATCCTTGAAACCTGCGAGACAGGTATTGCCATGCTCGCCGGCCTCAATCAGGAGATGAAGAAACAGAGGTGGGAGATGCCGGAGTGGCTCCGGAGGACATTTACTTTTGAGATATTCCCCGAAATCGAAATACGCATCAACCGATTTCTCGCGGAGGGTTATTGTAATCTGGGTAAACGAGAAGAAGCGCTCAGCCACTTAAGTCGGATAATAGACATTGCCGATCCCGAGAGCGAACACTCCCGGTGGGCCCGTATGGAGCGAGTTAAACTCCAATAAATCCACAAAAAAAGAGAATCAGAACCGGAAGTCAATAAAACGAGTATTACAACAGAGCACATGCTCAACAGGAATAAACTCTCTGTAAAAAATTCACTTTCTATGCATACACGCCGTATTCCATAACGAAGTCAGTCATCGCGCGGACATTCTCCACTTTCGCCTCATCAGGTATCCCGATATCGCCGTCAATGATGAATCCCCCTCCTCTTCCGACACTATCAATGAGCTTTTTACAGTATCACAGTACTCAAGAATCACATTGCCAAGAGCCAGGGACAACACCCCTCATGCTGACATCACCTTCAGAACCTTCTCGAAGGCCTCCAGCGTAGAATCGATTTCTCTTTCCGTATGCATCATACACGTAAAGGCGCGATTGCCGTACTTGGTTATAATCCCTTCAGCAAGGAGCGCGGTTGCCAGATCATCGACTGCCTGCTTGCGGTTCAGGGCATTGGGAATACCCTCGGGCTCACGTATATCGACGGCGAGCGGCGCTGCGGTTTCAAAATGAACGATTGATTTGAAATTATAGGCGAAGAAGGGGAAACCCATACGCTCGAAAAGCTCGTTTAAGCCGGCAACCATCATGTCAGCAGCCCGTGCGCTCTTCTCGATTGCATCTTCCTCCTCAATGTATCTCAGTGACCAGTACGTGGCGCTGCTGCTGAGAGGATTTGCACACATCGTTCCACCGACAAATGCCCGCGCCTTTCCCGGTTGCAGTCCGGCGACAAGGCATTCCATAACATCTTTCCGTCCACCGAGCCCCCCCGAAGAGGGGAATCCGTGTGTGAGTATCTTCCCGAAAACGGTGAGATCGGCTCTGACATCATAATACGCCTGTGCGCCCCCCATGCCCATGCGGAAAGCGGTAACCACCTCATCAAAGATCAGGAGGGAATCGTACTTATCGCAGAGATCGCGCGCCACTTTCGGGTATTCGGGAAGCATCGGGATCGCACCCGATTCTGGGCCGAGCGGTTCGATGATCAATGCGGCAACACCACCCTCCCGGTGGCCACGCTCAAATGCCCGTTCCAGCTCGCCGATATCATTGGGGGTAATGCTGATGATCTTGCTGAAGCACTCTTCGGGTATTCCATGCGATTCAAAGGTGCCCGAATGGGGTATGTGCATATCATAGGTAAACTGATCAGACCAGCCGTGATAGGCACCACCAATTTTAATAATGAACTGCTTATCCGTATAAACGCGCGCAAGACGTACCGCTGCCATGTCGGCCTCGGTTCCCGACTGAAAATAGCGGAAGAGTTCCACCGATGGCATATGCTTTTTAATTAATGCTGCAGCTTTTATCTCCCATTCGCTCGTCCACCCCGTTCCGACTCCCTCGGTTTTCATGGTATCGATGACTTTTTCAATGAGCGGAGCATAATTATGCCCCAGGATAATTGGGCCGGCCATCATGAGATAGTCTATATATTCATTATCATCCGAATCCCATGCCCTGGAGCCCTGTGCCCGCTTTATCGCTATCGGGAAGGGATCCTTAATAACCAGCATATGCTGGGCTCCACCGGGGATATGCGTTACAGCGTTATCATATAACTGCTTCGATTTCGGGCATCTATCAACAAGCACCGTTCTGAACTCATCAATTCTCTCCCGAGGAATACTGTAGAGGGGGCCCCGTATAAGCTCGGTTCGTCTTTTCAGTATCTCATCTATCTTCATACATCCTCCTTATGGTACGCGTTACAATGTTGTATTATAAGGGAAGCCCTATTCATTCAAATTTGAAGCTCCCTTGGCCAGTTTTTTTCGCACATCCACGTTGGCATGCGCAATGTCGTGTCGCTGTGGGCACCATATCTTATAAAACGAGTTATCATCTAAGTATAAATAAAACTCCTGCTTTCTAGACATACCCCTAAGCAAATCAATCATTCGATTTTGAGACGGTACAATCATACTGCCCGGCGGATAAATATGTTATTGCAACTGTTCAACAGCGAGCTCAATGAGATTCACTCTTTAGAGCAATTGCTCAAGTATCCATTTTATTCCACAAAAGACAGCATGTCAATATATAAAGTAATACGTCTTACTTCCTAATTAATTCAATGCGGGTAAACCTTCATTCCCTGCTTCTCCGATGCTATAAAAAATCAGCATTACATCGGAAGGGGCATATTCAATATCATTTCGAATTAAAAGGACACGCATAAGCAGTTCATAAAAAATTGAGTTTACAGTATCATCGATATCTGAAATGTTCATCTAATGTCGGGGAAATGAGATACTAAAGGATTTATATGATACGCGATACCATTACCAGAGATGTCATCGAAGAGGCCTCCGGGAGAATTCAAAAGTATTCTCATCGAACGCCGGTATTCACCAGCAGGAGCATCAATGAGATTACAGGATCGGAGATCTTCTTCAAGTGCGAGAATTTCCAGCGGGTGGGAGCTTTCAAATTCCGTGGCGCTGTCAATGCTGTTTTCTCTCTGAGTGATGATGAGGCCAAGGAGGGGGTGGCCACCCATTCCTCCGGCAATCACGCCCAGGCGCTCTCCCTCGCAGCACGGCTTAGAGGCATCAGGGCAATCATTGTCATGCCGGAAACAGCACCCCGCGTCAAAGTTTCCGCCGTGCGGGGATACGGCGGGGAGATAATCTTCTGCAAGCCGACTCTCACAGCACGGGAGGAAACCCTCAACAAGGTTATTGGCGAAACGAAAGCGACATTCATCCACCCCTATAATGACAGAAGAGTTATCGCAGGGCAGGCAACCTGTGCCCTTGAGCTTCTGGAAGATGTTCAAAATCTCGATAGCATTATGGCACCGGTAGGAGGAGGAGGTCTCATCAGCGGGACCGCTCTTGCCACTCACTACCTCTCACCAGAAACGCTGGTTATCGCAGCGGAGCCAAAAGCAGCCGATGATGCGTACCGCTCGTTCAAAAGTGGCACAATTATCCCCATCAACAATCCTCAGACAATTGCCGACGGTCTGCGCACCTCGCTGAGCGAAGTTACCTTTTCCATCATCAGGGAGCATGTCACCGATATCGTTACAGTTGCCGAAGATTCAATAATTGCCGCCATGCGGCTTATCTGGGAGCGAATGAAGATACTCGTCGAGCCATCAGCAGCCGTTCCCCTCGCTGCCCTGCTGGAGAAATCCGTCTATCGGGGAATGCGAATCGGCATTATCCTTTCGGGCGGAAATGTTGATCTCGACACCCTCCCCTTCTCATAGGAGATGCGCTCGATGAAGAAGCTCATTTCGAATTTCGGGCTCTGCGCTCCCTCTATTTCAGGAAATGCCGATTATAGTGCACTATCTTCTCAACGGCCCATCTTGAAACATCTCCCGTAACTGCTTGGCACTCAGGTGTCGCCTTCTGATTGCCCGACAGCCGGGCAAATTCCATCAGGGCCTCGGGATTGGTAAACCGGTAGGACTTCCCCCAGTGATGAAACTGTATCTCCTGACACGTTGTATGGCCGTATTTCTCCATTAATTGGTTCCCCACTTCGGCGACGGCACCGTTAACGCTGAGCATCTTCATAATATCCTCTTCAAGGTCTTCTTTCGAATAAGAGAAGCTATAGCTAATTGCCGCTGCAGCGCCGGCAAGGGCCCCGCAGGTACCGATTGCCATATTGCCCGTGCCACCGGTGAGCCCAATAGTAGCTCTCCATATCCCTTCGACTATCGGATCATCACCGTAACCGAGCGTATCCATAATCGCAGCAAATGTTGTTGGAGCACAGGCACGCCATCTCGTGAGATATTCGTACCCGCGGCGATATGCCTCGTCCAGTATCCCAGCACTATCCCGTTCAGCACTCATAAACCGACCTCCTCGAATCAATATGAAAGGCGTATAATAATAGTGAAAAATAAAATTTGCATCCAGTCAAGCAAAGTTATGAAACCGATGAACAGGGAAATCTTGTAATCGGCTGGGACATATTTTCTGTAAAATAATTGACATATCATCAAATATGATGCCTCAATGCGTGTACATTCACTCAGCTAACTCGTGTTATCGATTGCGAGCGCCATTACCATTTCATCTGAACCGTATTAATCAAAATCGATTATCAATAACGGAGATTTTAATGAAAAAGATACTTTACATTCTTTATCAACCCTATAAATGGCTTGTATTTGCACCGATACTCGCAATCTCAACACTCTTCTTCGGATTTCTGGCTACACTGCTAACCTTTTTTATCAATCCTAAAATTGTCAGCCTCATTGGCGTCATCTGGTCCAGGATGTGCAGCTATCTTACCCCCATGTTTGTGAAGGTCACCGGGAGGGAAAATATCGACAGGAACCAATCATATATCATCGCATCGAATCATCAGAGTCACTATGACGTTTTTGTTCTCTATGGCTGGCTCGGCATCGATTTCAAGTGGGTAATGAAACAGGAACTGAGGAAAATACCGGCTCTGGGGATAGCCTGTGATAAGATCGGTCATATTTATATTGACCGTTCACATCCCGAAGCAGCAATAGCATCACTCAATGCTGCCAGGGACAGGCTCGTCAATGGGACGTCGGCACTCTTCTTCCCGGAGGGGACACGCAGCAGGAGCGATGAAATGGGCGAATTTAAAAAGGGTGCTTTCAAGATGGCGATCACCGTTAATCTCCCCATACTCCCCATCACCATCATCGGAACGAGGAAGGTTCTTCCGGCAGATACCCTCAATCTCTTTCCCGGACGGACGAAGATGATCATTCATAAGCCGGTTGATGTATCGGGATACAGCGACGACAACATACATGAGCTCATGGAAAAGGTGAAGAATATTATTAAATCCGGCTTTGACATGCATTACAGTGATCAGTAATCTGCTGATTTCACCACTTATTTCAACAAGGAGCACATCATGAAGGTACAGCTTCCGGAACTCATCTGGTACGGCAACACCACCCTGGAGATCGAGCTTCCCGACAACTGGGATGTTGAGATCTGCCCTATGCGCGGAGCAGATCGCAGGACACTCAGCATTGATGAGATCGAAAACGCGATACTGCATCCCATCGATTCCCCACCGATCAAGGAGCTCGCTGGAAACAGAAAGACCGCCGTCATCATCTTTGACGACATCACCCGTCCGACGCGGGTTTCTGAAATCGCACCAATTGTTGTCGAGGAGCTTATTGCCGGTGGTATTGACGAAGAAGATATCTCCTTTGTCTGCGCTCTGGGCACACATGGTGCGCATACCAATCATGAATTTCGAAAAAAACTGGGCACGGATATACTCGAGCGATTCCGCGTGTACAATCACAATCCCTATGAAAATTGCGTTGAGGTGGGTACAACATCACGGGGAACCCGACTGCTCGTAAACCGCGAGGTCATGGAAGCAGATCTGAAGATCGGAATCGGATGCGTTACCGCCCATCAGGGCATGGGTTTCTCCGGAGGGGGGAAGATAATCATGCCCGGTGTCGCCGACATTAACAGCATTGCCTACAATCACGATAAGGTGAAGAATCAGGCGCCGGAAACCTGCGCTTTTATGGGTGACTTCGATGAAAATGTCGTTCGACTGGATAGCGAGGAGTGTGCGCGAATGGCCGGACTCGACTTCAAGATAGACGTTATCGTAAACGACCGGGGAGCCACCACGGCGGTCTTCGCCGGAGATTTCATTGCCGAGCATAAAAAAGCAGTCGAGCTTGCCAAGGATGTCTATGCTGCCGAGCCGAGACCCCGGAACAAGGAAATCGTCCTCTCCAACGCATTTGCCAAGGCAAATGAAATGCCCGTGGCCGTTGTCGCCGGAGCACTGGCTCTCGAGAACTTAGCCGGCACCATCGTCATATTCGCCAAGACGCCTGAGGGACAGGTCACTCACTATCTCCTGAGGAGCTTCGGCAGAAACTACGGCGGTACGCTCCATCCAACAGCAGCTATACCGGAGAGCATTAAGGTAATTCTGGTCAATCCCTATCGGGATCGAACCTCGACGGATTGGGTCGCGAATCCCGAGGTTTTCACCTGGGTTAAGGATTGGGAGAGCGCCTGTGCTATTCTCAAAGAGGAATACGGTTCGGGAACGCGGGTCGCAGTTGTCCCCAACGCAACAATGCAGTACTACGACTCATAAGCGCCTCCCCGAACGGGCCGGATGAGGCACCGGCTCTCTTTGCGTTCTTTTCTGAGAATTCCGGATTCTGAATCAGCACACAGATTGCGAGCAGCGCCGTGAAGCATCGGATCGGTTTATCCGGCTACCACTGCAATCCGTCTTTTTATAAACTCTCCAAAGCAAGAAACATATCACTCCTCTCCAGGGCGGTATTCCTTTTCGAGATGGGCACGGATCTCCGCTTCGTCCATCCACACCGGTTTGAGCTTGCGCTGCACAAAGAGCTGCGCCTGATCGGCAAAATGAGGCGAACGCTCGTTGAGGGTGGCGCTGCCAAACTGATGTATGCTGCGTGAACGAACACGACCGTTTCTATCCCAGGTCACCAGCAGCACGTAGGAATCCCCCTGATTCCCCTTGAGCCGGCCGCCTTCGAGGAGATCATGCTTCTCAACAGCATGGAGGACATCCGGCCCTCCCCCGAGACCGAGATCAACCGTTCCCCGAATCAATCGATGCACCTGTTTCCAGGGAACATCAAGGCGCCCCTGATGCTCCTTCAGCAGTTGAGCGGCTTTCGCAAAGAAATCAACAAGCTCCTCCGTCGAGACTTCAGCAACCGGGCTCTGCAACAGTTGATGAAAAGTCAATACGGCAAGGGCGGCACCGGTGTTCTCCGGGTCGGTGCGGAGATCCCATTTTCTCAGAATATCCGCCGCCTGCCGAATCAGCGGATCATCGGGAAGGTTCGCTTCGAGAATTCTCCTTACCATGTGCGCCATTTTCGAATCTCGTGAATAGGTCATGTCGTACTTATACCGGTAAAATTCATCTTCGGTTATTTCAGTATCCGTACCGAACAGCTCAAGCGCCCGCAGCGCCCGATTCGTCATTCTCGTTTCAATGCCAAAAGCTGACGGGTAGTCCTCAGGCTTCGGGTTTCCCGTCCCAATGGTTGTTCGATAGGGTGAGCTGTTACAGTTCTGAACAAATCCCGACGGCGGGTTCTTGACCTGCGGCAATCGGTCAAAGGGGAGATACCGGTTCCAGAGTGTTTTCGAGCTGTTCCCGGGAAGATAACCGGACCAGTCATACCCTTCGGGGCGGAGAGGAAGGAGCGCGTTATAGAGGTAGTATATGTTCCCCTCGCGATCGGCATATCCGCAGTGAAAGCAGGGGACCGCGATCATCCTCATTGCAGACTGCCATTCTTTAAAATTTCGCGCCTTATTCATCCGATACCACTGCTCAACCTGCTGTATATTCCCGTAGCCGACGTATCGTATCGCATAGGTGGCATGAGGACGACGGATGACGGGACCGTATACCGACCAGAGAACCTCACGCTCAAAGGTCCAGCGAATGGGCCCCAGGAGCTTAACGGTAATAGGTGCGATGCGAACCTCCAGCTCCCGCCACTCGCCGTCAAAACGATACTGATTGGGGTTATCAGGATTAATGTCAAGAACATACACATCGATGAGATCGGGCCTGTTAACGGTGTGCGCCCAGCCGAGATACCGGTTATGCCCGTGAAGCACAAGCGGAGAGCCCGGGAAGGTTCCTCCGACCGTATCCCACCCTTCATCACTGTGCAGGTGTATCTCATACCAGGTGACCGGCCCCTGCCAGGGCTGATGCGAGTTAACGGCGAGATAGGTATTGCCATCAATTGATCGCCTCGGCGAAACGCTGAAAGTTTGCGAACCGGTATATGGGTTCACGGCAGAGAGCAAAGCCGTTTTCTTCGTATCGGCTGAGGGTTCAGCCTCGGATTCGAAAATCTCCTTCAACGTCTTGTCAAGGCCGAAGAAGAGGGGCACCTTGTGAACAAATCCGGCAACGATATCCTTCCCCCGTACCGGGACAAGCTCGGGATTGACCTCATCGGGATGCAGCGCCGCATAGTAGTTCATCCCGTCAGCATAGGCTTCACAGAGCGCTCGCGTTTGCGGCTGGAGATCTGATTCATACTTCTGATCAACGACATCCCAGAGCCGCAGCAGGTGAACCATATAGTCATTGGGGGCTCCCCGCTTCCCCAGTATGGTGGCCAGACGACCGCGAATCGCAAAGAGAACACCCTGCAAGGTCTTAAGGTCATCCTCCGCATGCGCATAGGCGAGACCGAAGGCGACATCGGTATCCCTTTTCCCGAAAATATGCGGAACCCCCCAGGTATCGCGGAGTATGCGGACATCGTATTTTGTGCCGAGTTCCTTATACGGGGTGAAATCAACCTCCTCCGGCTGCATGAAGAAAAACGCAATCAGCAGCACAATTATAACAAGGGCGCCATAAAAAAGTGCTTTCCGCATTGTATGCCTCCAGTAATTGCATTAAAGATATTCCAAATAACGATACACCGTCATCCGAAAAGAATCAAATTATAATTGGAAACAACTTTCCCCTGTCAGGATCGGTGTGATACAGAATTACGCTCCTCTCCACTGTAC
>CAZZCF010000124.1:0-13275 GCA_964652955.1 uncultured Leptospirales bacterium | reverse complement strand
CCTTGCTTTAATCGTCCTCTAAGTTGACAGATTACGACCTTCTCGCCGGTTTCAACACTAAAAAAACCGGATTGAGCCTGGATAACCCTTCCTCGGATCTCTTCAGTCATTCAACACCTTTTCCTGATTATTCTGCATCATCCTTTGCATGATAAGCTTTATAATGGAAGTTCTCGCTTTCCCACTTCTTAACGCGGCGTTATTCAGCTTCTCCAATATGTTTCTATGAACATGGAAGGTAGTTTCAATGAGCATACTCTCCCCCTGTGTGAAGCATTTTATATATATAATACGTTTAGAGCTGAAAAAATATTAAGGGGGGAATTCAAGAGCGATACAGATGATTTATTTTTTGTTAGTCTGATTGCAAATAAGAGTGTGAAAGCCAGGCATTCCAATAAATAAAGCTGATGCAATTACGTATGATTGTCACCAGCTTATAAAGTGAGAAAACCGTCAGAGACTGACAGAGTAAAATGATGCTGATTGTGGAACCGTTATATATTAGAATATCAACCTCATCCTCTGATCATCTCGATAAATGCCTCGATTCGCGTCTGAAGTTGCCCGATATCCTCCTGGCTGTAATCGGTATCGATGCGGAGAAAGGCTGCTCCGGCTTTTTCGAGCTCTTTTTCAACCAATCCGCTCTCAACCTGATAGGGCTGGCAGAACTGCAGGTTGTAGTGAATGATACCATCCGCTTTACATGACGTATAGAGTTCATTAATACGTTCGAGCCGTGCAGGATTGGGTGTGAAGATTGCGCAGTGAATCTGGAAATATCGTTCGACAATATTATCGAGAAGTTCATCGACCGTTTCACCGGTTTCCTCGGTGAGCAGATGATGACCCCGGTCGCTGGTGCAGAGTTCTTCATTCACAATGACGGCGCTGTTTTCAACGATCTGGGGGAGCTTCCAGTTCGGAACCGCCATGGGGCAGCCCGCAAGGAGTATGCGCGGTGTGCCGATCGGCGCGACCCCCTCTTTATTTCTCACGCGCTCCTCAAGCTCATCGGCTATTTTGTTCACCGAATCGGTAAACCGGACAGGATCGTCGTAGAAGAAAACCTGGTTGATGAGCAGTGCGTCCAGGCCGGATATGGGCGCCGGATCCGCGCATCTGAGAGCTGAGATTCTGTTCACCGCTTTCCGCTTCCTCGAAGGCGAACTCGGCCCCGGCACAGAGGCCGACTACTCGGGTTAAGTCTGATCTCGGCATAAAAGATATGGGCGATGAGCAGGCTTGTGACGGTTATTTTTAGGATTGTTCTAATGATTTTTTCGTGATCCGGTGCGTTGCGACAACCCATCTCTGTTTATTCAAGCAGGTCGGATAAACGATTGCACGATTGTTTGTTTCCGCAGAGGTCTTACCGGAACATGCGTTCACGCCAGAAGCTCACCACTCATTACCGTCACCGCCTGTCCGGCGATATGAGTCCGGTTTTCTGCAATGCGGACCGTGAGGAACCCGCCGCGCTTTGATGCCTGACAGGCATACAGTTTCTTTTTCCCCAGCTTATCCTGCCAGTAGGGGCCGAGGCAGCAGTGCGCTGAACCGGTAACCGGATCCTCGTTGATGCCTGCCGCGGGCGCAAAGAAGCGCGAGACAAAGTCATATTCAGGGTTGTGCGAGAGGCTCGTTACAATTATACCGCGGCAGGACACCTGCCCGAGGCGGCTACAATCCGGAGCCATGCCCCTGACTGTTTCTTCCGACTTGACCTCGACAAGGTAGTCGAATCGGTTCTTTCCGACGAAGATGGCATCCACGCCAAGCGATTCGAGGAGATTCGCCGGCGGCGCGGTCTCCGTTGCAGGCTCGAGGGGGAAGTTCAGCTCAATCCAGCCTTCGTCCCGCGTCGCGGTGAGTATTCCGCTCAGCGTCTCAAATCGCAGCTCCTTGTCTCCCGATTCGATTTCTCTTTCCCAGAGTATGTGCGCGCCAGCCAGGGTGGCATGGCCGCAGAGTTCGACCTCGACCGTTGGCGTAAACCATCTTAGATGATAGCCGTCTCCCCGCTTTCGGAGAAACGCCGTTTCTGAGAGATTCATCTCGGCGGCAACATGCTGCATCCAGGCATCGTCTCTCGGCTCTTCGAGAATGCATACTCCCGCCGGGTTTCCCTGGAATGCTTTATCGGTGAAGGCGTCAACCTGGAATATCTTCATTGTATGTACCTTTGGCGAGCTTGCTACAACGGCATGCCTGTATCTATAAAAATCATACTCGGTGTCAATGATTATTTCAAAATATATTTGTTGACGGGTTGATATGATTGTATTACATAATGAAGCTCCAGATCCCGGCGCACGCTCTTTTTTTGAATGCTTCGGAATGTTGGCTCATCAGCTTCATCGGTTGAGATGCGTCTGTGCAGAATTCAGTTATTTTTGATAAATGAAGTTAACCTTTTGAATGGAGAGTGCTGATGAAGAAGTATTCAGGATTATACTTGATTGTCGTCATATTCATTGCCTTTGCGCTCATGCTGCCCGGTTGCGGCAAGAAGCGTCCGACCCACAAAGCCGATTATGACGTTATCATCATCGGCGGAGGGATTGGGGGGCTTTCTGCGGGCGTTCACCTCGCCTTGAACGGGCTCACGGTGCTCCTCCTGGAGCAGCATGATAAGGTCGGTGGTTGCACGACGAGCTTTGCCAGGGGCCCCTTCACCTTTGATACGGCGCTGCACGTAATGGCAGGCGGCGGTCCGGGCAAGCTCGACCGGGGTCTGTATGAACTCCTGGAGATCACCGGCGTCGGGAAGAAGGTTGAGCTTTACGAGCTGCCTCACTTCTATCGCTCAATATTCCCCGGCGGCATTGACGTCAGGCTCCCCAATAACTGGGAGGGCTTCAAGGAGGCGCTCAAGAAGCGGTGGCCCGAAGAATCGGAGGGGATTGACAAGTTCCATCGGCTATGCAAAGACACCTTCAGTGAGCTCTTAACGCTCACAGATCTCTTTCGCTATGGAGGATTCAGGGCCCTGCTCACCAAGATGCTGGTTCCCGTCAGGCAGCGGACCTTCTTCACGTGGAGTGACAAAACACTGCAGCAGCTCATGGATGAGTGCTTCACGAGCGAAGAGATAAAGGCGGTGGTCTCACAGCTCTGGGTGTACTACGGTGCTCCGGTGAAGGATCAGACGGCCCTCCTCACCCTCGCGGCAACCGAGTCGCTTCTCGCCGACGGCCTGTGGCATGTAAAGGGTACCTCCCAGGCACTGTCGAATGCCTATGCCGAGCGGTTAAAGGAGCTGGGCGGGACAGTGAAGACCAACACGTTGGTGACGAAGATAATAATTGAGGACGGTGTCGCAAAGGGTGTTGAGACCGAGTCGGGCGAGAAATACACCGCCCGGTATATCCTCGCCAATACCGATCCCTATCAGCTCGTCTTCACCCTTGTCGGGGAGGATTACTTCCCCGCTGATTACGTTGATAAGCTGAAGGAGATGAAGCCGGCCAATTCCCTCTTCGGTGTTTATCTCGGGCTCAATATCGATCTCAGGAAACGTGGATACACCGACACCGAGATATTCTACAATACCACGTTGGACAGTGCCCTCCTCTATGAGAGGATGATGAAGGGCGATTTCAAGAATAGCATCGTACTGCTAACCATCTACTCCAATTACGGTGATCCAATCTATGCCCCGCCGGGTAAATCTCTTGTAACGCTAACCGCCTATTCGGATTATAAATACTGGCCGGAGGATGAAGCGGCCTACCGGAAGCTCAAGGAGGAGAAGATGAACGAGTTGATTAAGCTCGCCTCAAACGTGATTCCTGAGCTGGCCGATCCGAAGAATATTGCGGTAAAAGAGGGCTATACGCCGCGCACCCTTAAGCGGTACACGATGAACAGGGATGGCATTGTGTACGGCTTCTACATGTCGCCCGATCAGGTTACGAAGATACCGAATCATACTCCCATAGCCAACATCTTCATCGCCAGCAACTGGACACAGGCCTGGCATGGAGTCAGCGCCGGGCAGATAAACGGGTGGCAGGCGGCAAGGCTTATTCTTGATGTCGAGGGAATCGAGTAAGGAGAATCGCAATTACGTGATCTGATGAATCGCATGTGTGGCCATGTGCTTCAGCCGGCGTGAATTTTATTTATGATTCGCTCGCAATGGTTTACGGGTGAGCGTTTTCAGAAATTCCTATATTAAATGTGATAATTTTTTTCAAGGAGAGTTCTCATGCGAAAGTATACAGGATTTTACTGGATCATCGTCCTTTTCATTGCCTTTGCGCTCATGCTGCCCGGTTGCGGCAAGAAGCGTCCGACGCATAAGGCCGATTATGACGTTATTATCATCGGCGCGGGGATGGGAGGGCTCTCTGCAAGTGTTCATCTCGCCACGAAGGGGCTCAAGGTGCTCCTCCTGGAGCAGCACTACAAGGTCGGCGGATGCACAACGAAATTCGTCAGAGGCCCCTTCACCTTTGATGCAGCACTGCATGAAATGGCCGGCGGCGGTCCGGGAAAGCTCGACCGGGGATTGTACAAGCTCCTGGAGATATCAGGCGTCGGGAAGAAGGTTGAGCTCTACGAGCTGCCTCACTTCTATCGTTCAATATTTCCCGGCGGCGTCGATGTCCGGCTTCCCAATAACTGGGAGGGTTTCAAGAAAGCGCTCAAGGAACGCTGGCCCGAGGAGAGTGAAGGGATTGACAAGTTTCATCGGCTCAGCCAAGAGACCTTCAATGAGCTAATGACGCTCCGGGATCTCTTTCGCTATGGAGGGTTCAGAGCATTTCTCACCAAGATGATGGTTCCCCTCAGGCAGCGGACCTTCTTCACGTGGAGCGATAAAACACTGCAGGAGCTCATGGATGAGTGCTTCACAAGCGATGAGATAAAAGCGGTGGTCTCACAGCTCTGGGTGTACTACGGCGCTCCGGCAAAGGATCAGACGGCACTTCTCACCCTCGCGGCAACCGAATCCTATCTCGGCGACGGCATCTGGCATATCAAGGGGACCTCGCAGGCCCTGTCGAATGCCTATGCCGAGCGGCTGAAGGAGCTGGGCGGGACAGTGAAGACCAACACGCTGGTGACGAAGATAATAGTTGAGGACGGTGTCGCAAAGGATGTTGAGACCGAGTCGGGCGAGAAATACACCGCCCGGTATATCGTCGCTAATACCGATCCCTATCAGCTCGTCTTCACCCTTGTCGGGGAGGATTACTTCCCCGCTGATTACGTTGATAAGCTGAAGGAGATGAAGCCGGCCAACTCCCTCTTCGGCGTTTTCCTCGGGCTCAATATCGATCTCAGGAAGCGGGGATACACCGATACCGAGATATTCTACAGCACCACCATGGACAGCAGCGTTCTCTATGAGAGGATGATGAAGGGGGATTTCAAGAACGGCGCAGTGTGCATGACCATCTACTCCAATTGCGGAGATCCGATCTACGCGCCGCCCGGCAAATCGGTTGTGAAACTGGACGCCTACTCCGATTATGCGATGTGGCCCGAGGATGAAGCGGCCTACCGGAAGCTCAAGGAGGAGAAGATGAACGAGCTGATTAAGCTCGCCTCAAACGTGATTCCCGAGCTGGCCGATCCGAAGAATATCTCGGTAAAAGAGGGCTATACGCCGCGCACCCTGAAGCGATACACCGTAAACAGAGGTGGCGTCGTTTATGGCTTCTACATGTCACCCGAACAGGTGATGAAGATTCCGAACGACACCCCCATAGACAATGTCTTCATTGCCAGCAACTGGTCACAGGCATGGCACGGTGTCGGTTCCACGCAGATTAACGGCTGGCGTGCAGCTCGCCTCATCCTCGATATCGAGGGAATCGAGTAGAATTGATAAATCGTCATACGCACAGGGCCACACTCCGGTGTGGCCCTTTTACAATCAGCGTGAACTGCCGCGCCACTCCTTCTCGAATATCTCCCAGTCGAGGGGACTTGCGGTGTATGCGGTGTAAAGAGATATACCTTCAAAAGCTGACGGTACCTCTTGGTATGTCTCGAGCTGTGCCTGAACCCCGAAAAGCGCATTCCGAAGGTTCTCAGCCCACTGGAAGGTTCTCTTGAATTTCCCGTAGCCGGTGGCCGGGACGCCGATGAGTATCCGGTGTTCGGGATGCTTTCGAGCGAGGTCGAGCATGAAACCGGTGCTCCTGCTGACAGAGGCGATATAGGCTTTTTCCAGCGGGAGCGCGGTCATGAAAGCCTGCAGGACGGTTTGATCCGCGTATGTCATTGATTGATGATAGAAGCTCATATCAAAGAAATACTCTTGCATCTCCTCCGTCATGAAGGGAAGGGTGATGGGAAGCGCCATGGTCTGGCTGATGAAGAGGTCTTTCCCGAATGCCCGGCGGAGAGCGCGGAGCAGTTCGAGATACCCCTTCCTGTTTGAAAGATCTTCAAAGTAAAAGTGCACCCCGTCGAAACCGTCTGCCTGAAGTGAGCGAATCGATGAAATGAGTCCTCTTTGCCATTGCGGATTTTCCGTCTGCTCATCGAATGAGAAGCTGGTGAGCCAGGCGAGGAGGATGATCTTTTCAGGCAGCTCGCTTTTGAGGCGTGCAAAGAATTCTCCCGGTGTGCTGGATACACCCCCATCGTGGTAGATGGCACCGGCGTCGAGGGCGAGATACTGAATCCCTCCCCGGTTCAGGCGTTCTATGAACTTCCGCTGTTCTTCTTCTGTGACCTGAATGCAGTCGGTATCGCTTCTACAGACAGTATTCCCCGTCACCCACTGATTCCCCGCCCAGAGACCGTTATGTCCGCGATCGTATATTTCTCTGCCTGTCGGGTAGGGCTGCCAGTAGGTATACAGGGTGGTCAGGATTATCAGAATGAAGATGATGCCGTTGAGTATTTTTCTCCAGTGTGTGCTGAGAGCAGTGGCGATTTTCACAAGGAGGGAGGGCTCAAATCTGGTCGGTGATTCTGCCGGTTCTTCGGACATGGTATTCATCATCACACTCTCCCCTCTTTATATCCTCCTGCTTCGTTATCCGGCGTCATATCTTGAGGTTCGCTTCGAGAATGTGAGCCGTGCTGCTGTGGCAGCAGGGGGGAACGGCTGCGAAGCAGGTTCGCCTTGCAACAACATATCCCGCACATGCTGCAGGCATCGATTGCGAAAGCAGCGACAGCGTTTTGCGGGATAGTATATTCACTGCGTAAGAGATCATAATTATCAAGCACAAAATATTCGATCGCAGGTATCTGAATACCATGCTGGGGTATATGTATTTTCATCACTACCTGTACGTTTTACCAAGGAGTGGAATATTATCAGTGGAAATGGGGTGTATTCATTGCAGGGCATCCGAATAATTCATCCGCTCTGCTCTGGTGTATGGTTATTCGCCCGCGTCGACCTTTGATGAGCATGCCAGCTTTACTTATTTATGGGCACTTCTAAAAACCAGTATTTACATTGATCCCCCAATTGTACATACTGGTTTTATCAGACATCGAGACCGCAGCGACACAACGTC
The DNA here is from genome assembly GCA_964652955.1 of uncultured Leptospirales bacterium. GTDB lineage: Bacteria > Spirochaetota > UBA4802 > UBA4802 > JAKQUI01 > CAZZCF01. Next base: position 5,776 of record CAZZCF010000124.1, on the reverse strand, counting down.
GCGCATGCCAGCGTGCACAGGAGGTTCAAAACAACGCTGGCTACGAGGACATTATATTAATACTTTTTAGAAGTCTCCTTATATCTTTTATTCACAAATATATTGAAAAAAAATATCATTTTTTTTATATTTAACGATAGTTATTTAAAACTGTAATCATCGGGAGGTTTTTATGGACGCCGAGCTTATGAAGATTGTTGATATGGGCTCAAAGATATTCAGAGATGAAGATGACATGAAGGGTCAGATGAAGGACTGGTATGTAGGAGAGAAGGCGAGATTTGAGTTCTGCTGTCCCTGTTGCCAAAACTGTTATCAAACAGAAAAAGAGTACAAGGTCGGCCTCGATTATATACGCGATTCAGCAAAAATTGAGATCTTCTATAAGTTGCGGAGCTGGGCGGGGAGTCTTTTCCAGGGCATACCCATTGTTGGCAGGTTTATCTACAACAAAGCCTGGCGCAAGCTGGAAGATAGAGAAGATGCAGTAGACATCAAAAAGGAGGAGAAGGCGAAATTAAAGGCCTTCGAAGAGGTGCAGGACAAATTCATGAAGTGCACGAAGTGCAGCAGGTATTCATGCATTGCCTGTTACACCGATGGGCTGTGCGGCTTCTGTGCCGGCACGGCAGGGATAGGTTCTGAGCTTGCTCGGGAATTTGACAAGCAGATTGCTGATGCCGAGAAGATGTTTGCGAAACTGATAGAAGAACATCCCGAGAACAAAGAGATATATATGAAGCAGCTCGAGGAGCAGAAGAAACAGATAGAGGAAGCGAAGCAGGAGGCCGAGAGGGGCATGCGGGAGGAGGATTCCTGATCTCGTACCGGGCCGATCGATATTGAAAAGGTGGTCCTCGGCTGTTTGAGCCGCGATTATTATTTTAGCAGCTCCCTTTTATGGCGAAGCTCTTTCGGAACTGGTGCTACAATGGATTTGCTGTCGATTACGAGGAGCGTTGCTGGATTGCATTTTCAAACAACCCCTTTTTTCGTTCCGGTTCAAGCTCCGTATAATTACGGATATAATCCTGAAGGGTTTGACATGCGTTCTGTTCCAGGTGCATGCCGTATGCATCGAAGGAGAATGATTTTACCCTGAAAGGCTTTATCTCATAGTAGTCGGCTGTGTTCACGACTTCATCATCGGTCGCTGTCCGGTGAAACCGTATCTCCCCATTCTTCCCCCCAAGCTCATAGATGGTCAAGTATCTCTCGGGTGAAAGTCTCGCTTGAGGCGATCTGATATGGTCGAAGACGAAATATTCAACTTCATTCCAATTGAGCAGTAATGTTTTTCTTACTGACGTCCATTCTATTCCGTCCCCGGTTATAATGATTTTCGTTTTGAAGTTTTTTATGATTATATAGAACAGAAGGACAATGAGCGGCGAGTAGAAAACATAGATCGCGATATTGGCCAGAATCAGTTCCCTGAACTCTGCATCGATAGAATGAGAGACAACAGGCGGCCCGGTTATGAGGAACAGCACAATTGCCGAGAGAAAGAAAAGAGGAGCTCGCTTTGTTCGATAGATTCTTTTGACGTTGTATTCCATCTCTATTAGAAAACCGTCGGTACTGCCTCCGCTCATCCGGTATGAGAGTTCCGGCGGGGGGTATCCTGAAGGTCAGATTCTGAATATCTCTCCGACATCAAGGATTTTCAATTCGCCCTGTATTTTTTTATCCTGCTCGAGCTTTTGCAAAATTCTGACCGGCTCGCAGAGCGGCTCATCGGTTATGTCAAAGGTGCCGTAGTGCATGGGGATGAAGCAGGTCCCCTTTAAGTCATGAAATGCTCTCACCGCCTCCTCGGGGGATGCGTGAATATCCTCTGTCAGGTAGCGCGGTTTATATGCGCCCACGGTCATCAGGCATATATCGATGCGCGGGAAAAGCTCCCGTATTTCTTTAAAATGAGACGAGTAAGCGGCATCCCCTGAGAAGTAGATGCTTTTCCCCTTTGCCGTGATAACAAAGCTCCCCCACAGCGATCTATTGCGATCCCAGAGTGACCTGTTCGAGAAGTGCCGTGTCGGTACAAGGTAAAACGCAATATCGTCATCTCCCGTATCGTATTTCTGGAACCACCCGGCTTCCTGTATGTGTACCTCATCGTTGAATGATCTCAGCGTTTCACCCATGCGAAGGGGCACCAGTGCCATCGTTCCCTTGAGTGAAATCCGTTCAAGGGTATCCGAATCGCAATGATCCATGTGGTTGTGGCTAATCAGAAGGTAATCGATTCCCCTGAAAGCCTCAATGGGGCAGGGCAATTCCGAATACCGCTTATAGAAAGGCGGATTCGTGAGGCAGGGATCCGTCATGATTGTCTTTCCGTTCAGTCTGATAAAGAATGAAGCGTGGCCGAGCCAGACGATTCTATCCTCGGTGCCGCTGAAGAGGGTGTCATTTTTAATGACCGTAAGCCTGAAACTGTCATTCGCCTTTTCCTCCCGCTGTGGGTTTGGAGTGAACATCCATTTGATGATTCTGAAAAGGGGAAACGTGAAGCCCTTTTTATCGTTCACAAACCTGTTGTTCACGAGACGATTTCCCCGGTATCCCTTTTTAATCGTTTCAAGATTGATGTTCTTGACGTAGGTTATCTCCTTCTCCTCGGCTGCTGCCGATCCCATCCTCGATACTAAAAATGCCAGCAGACCGAAGCCGGACACTTTTAAGAACTTCCTTCTGTTATAACTGCGGTGCATTGTAAAACTACCTTTTGTTTTTTTATGGGCTTAATTTTATTTTGCGTAATAACAAGAATACAGTATTTCGTCCCGGTGTAATTATACCTTGTGAAGGGCGACTCCTGGTGTCAAGGGATTAAAAAGCCTCTCGACCGTTTCCCGATAACGGTTTATTCTTGAGGGGTAAAAACGCTGAAATCGATTTTCTTTCTATATCTTTTCCTTGAGATTACCCTGCGAATCAACTGCGAAAAATCCTTATCGGCCAGATTTTCCAGGACATCGGGAATAATGCTTTCCTGCGCATACTGTTCGTCGGCCATACCATCGGCAAGCCGGGCCGTATATCTTCTGGTCAGATAAGTGGATGCCTCTGCCTGTTCGTCGTCCTCCCAGACGCGATATTCCTGGAGCCCGGTGCCGTTTATCCATTCCACGGAGCCGAATTCGTATGATGAGAAGTATATCGTTTTTAGTTTATTTTTTTTATCACTATAGAGTACCAGCGATCGTTCAACGAAACCTTCGCGCAGATATGAGACAAAGATGATCTTCTTCTCATGCTCGTTTTCGACGGTTTTATTAAAATGTAATTCCGGCATACGGTATCAATTGCATCGTATACATTTAAAATTCAGATCGTCCGGTGAAGTGTTAAAGTGATATCATATTTGATGTGCTTTCCACAAGACGCACTGTATATCAGGCGTTGTCGAAATTCAATAATCTCGGATGAATATATTGCAACAATAATTTTATACGTTTCGGGAGTATTGAAGCGCGGTGTGCTCGGAACATGCGTTTCTCGCTGTTCAAATTAAACGATATTCAATTTCTTATGAGCGGCAAGTTGCTTTTATTACCGGCACGATGTTTATCGAACTTACAGATGAAGCATACGGATTTTTCTTATAGGCACCTCTAAAAACCAGTAGTTACATTTATTCCAAAACTGTAAATACTGGTTTTATCGGACATCGAGACCGCAGCGATACGACGTCGCGCATGCCAGCGCGCACATGATGTGCGAAAAAAAGCTGGCAAAGTGGACATCATATCAGTTTTTAGAGGTTTTCTTATATTTTTTTTGCATTCGGATATGTTTAATAGTAAAATAATGACAGACCCCGGTAAGGACATTTCCTAAAACTTCGTTTTTTCCTACTTCATGTGGGCGAATTATAGTGTAAAATCTTTTTCAAATGTTGGTTTTCTATAAGTTGAAAGAAGTTTCCAGAAGCGTTTATAAATATATTTGAAACGGCACATCCCCCCGATACAGGAGGATTCAATGAAAAAAATTATTATTCGGGCCGGAATTATTCTGATTGCCCTGTTCACCTTTATCATGCTCATCGTCTTCGGAAGCAATTCCTGGTTCCACTATAAGTCGGAAGCAGTGCTCGAGGAGCGCCCCCATGGGGTAATTGCCGGCAACGGGATGGTCGTTTCAGCTCATCCGCTGGCGTCACAGGTGGGACTCGAGATATTAAAAAAGGGCGGCAATGCTTATGATGCAGCCATTGCCGTACATTTTGCCCTGGCGGTTGTCTATCCGATTGCCGGCAATATCGGCGGTGGCGGATTTCTGGTTTATCGCACCGGAAAGGGCGAAATCGGCAGCCTCGATTTCAGAGAGCGGGCTCCCGGCAGAGCTCACCGTGACATGTATCTCGATGAAAGGGGCAATCCCATCACCACGCTCAGCCTCGACGGGCATCTGGCCGCCGGCGTGCCGGGGACCGTTGACGGAATGCTCACCCTTCACCGGAAGCTTGGCTCGCTCCCTTTCCGAGAGCTCATTCAGCCCGCTATCGATCTGGCCCTTAATGGCGTGGTCCTCACTGAAAAGGAGGCTGAAGGCTTTAACAGGTTTCGCGAGGATTTTATCAGAATCAATAATCACCGTCCGTACGTTGTCAGGGATGAGCCGTGGGAATCGGGTGATGTGATGTATCATCGGGATCTGGCTCGCACCCTGGAGAGAATTCGGGATCGGGGACGGGACGGTTTCTACGGCGGGAAAACAGCAGATCTGATTGTGAAGGAGATGCAGGCCGGCAGGGGAATTATCAGCAGGGATGATCTGAAATCCTATCGATCGATCTGGCGGGAGCCTGTTGTCGGCATGTACCGAGAGTACAGGATTATCTCCATGCCTCCCCCGTCCAGCGGCGGCATTGCGCTTCTGCAGCTCTTGAAGAGCTCTCAGGATATTGACATGAAGGGATTCGGGCACAACGACGACCGGACCGTCCACTATATGGTCGAGCTGGAGCGGCGGGTCTATGCGGACCGGGCCGCCTATCTGGGAGATCCCGATTTTTACCCGGTGCCGGTTTCGGCGCTTCTCGATAACAATTATCTCAAATCACGCATGGCCGGCATCGATCCCGATAACAAAACCGATTCGGAAGATATCCGTGAGGGTGATATCCCGGTTCGGGAGAGCAGACAGACAACACACTTCTCCATTGTCGACCGGTGGGGGAATGCGGCGGCCATCACCACAACGCTGAACAGTGAGTTCGGCTCCCGGGTCATGGTGCGGGGAGCGGGGTTCCTCTTGAACAATGAGATGGACGATTTCAGCGTAAAACCCGGCGTCCCGAATCAGTTCAGGCTGACCGGGGGAGATGCGAATGCCATCGCGCCGGGGAAGCGCATGCTCAGCAGCATGGCTCCTACTATTGTTGAGAAGAAGGGAAAGCTCTTCATGGTTCTCGGCACTCCCGGCGGCTCCACGATTATCACCTCGGTGTATCAGGTCATCCTCAATGTGGTTGAGCACGGGATGAGCATGCAGCAGGCGGTATCCGCGAAGCGTGTCCATTCGCAGTGGCTCCCCGATCTGGTAGCTGTCGAGAAGGGAGCGCTCGGAAGCATCGACCTGCTGCAGCTGATCTGCAAGGGGCATATGCCGATTATCTATCCCCTCTTCACTTTACCCCTGGGAATGGTCGATGCGATTCTGCTGCGGGATGATGGCAGCTACGAGGGCGGTGCCGATTACACCCGTGGTATCGGCGATACGGCGCTGGGGTACTGACTCATAATAGCATATGAGCGTGGCGAGC
>CAZZCF010000123.1:0-13390 GCA_964652955.1 uncultured Leptospirales bacterium | reverse complement strand
AATTAGAAAATATATATATAATTATGTAAAGAAATTTATCAAATTTGTAAATAATATTTTTGTATATACAAAAGCACTCCTTCACCTCTTCACGGTATTATCACCGAGAGCATATACGATTTCGATAAAAATGAATTGAACTTTTATGCTCTCCCTTCATTATGAGAACAGCAGGTCTTTACCTGTGATGATCCGAATAGTATCAGGAGTGTGAAGCATTTTATGCTTCATCTCATCTGAGTGACTGTACGCATGCAATGAATACATTACAACAAAAAGGAGATCTGCATGAACATTACAGAGATTAAGTTGGAGGATCTGAATCCTGCAGAATTCGTTAAGCAGAAGGTCGAAGAGCTTATCACTCTTATTGGACAGAATACTGCCGTCAATGCCCTTTCGGGCGGAGTTGATTCATCAGCGGTTACCATGTTGGGGCATCGGGCGCTGGGAGAGAAACTGAAAACTTTTTTTATCGATCACGGTTTGATGCGAAAAGGTGAAATCCAGAGGATATGTTCTCTTTTTAAAGAGCTCGGCGTAGCAGTAGAAGTCATTGACGCTCGCAATGATTTTTTTAAGAGATTGAAGGGTGTAACCGATCCCGAAGAGAAGAGGGAAGCAATTACGCAGGCATTTTATAAAGATGTTTTTGGCAAATTGGTAAAGGCGAGTGGCGCCAGATATTTGCTGCAAGGAACCAATTTCACCGATGTTGAGGAAACGGTTGCGGGTATCAAACGCCAGCATAATATACTGGAGCAGCTCGGTATAGATACTCAGGAGGCTTTCGGGTATCGTGTCATCGAACCTCTGATACAGTTACGGAAATCGGGCGTTCGCCTTGTTGCAAAAGAGTTTGGCCTTCCCGAGGAAATTTATAACCGGCCGCCATTCCCGGGACCCGCTCTCGCCGCGAGAATCATTGGCGAGGTAGTGCCTGAAAGGGTTGCGATCGTCGCAGATGCTACGGCAATAGTCGAAGAGGAACTTGCAAACAGCGGTGCATTTCAGTATCTTGCAATTCTCCACGAAGATAGAGTTACCGGAATAAGAAATGGGAAAAGGGACTATGGACTTCAAATAGAAGTTCGATGCTGGGACAGCACGGACGCGCTGACGGGAACACCGGCGAGAATCGATTATGGCATTCTCGAACGGTTGTCTGCGAGAATAACTTCGGAAGTGCCTGGTGTTGTCAGCGTAACGTATAACATTACCCCGAAACCGCCATCAACTATTGAGGCTGTATAGGAAACAGAGCACTCCTTTTTTGAATTGGCTAGGCTTCAGTATACTTCCCGGAGCCATAGAGGCCATTCGATTTTCAACAGCCAACGGAGCATTCCCGAATTGCATAACAATTCCCTTTGAATAATGCGGCACGATTTCATACCGTTGCCGTATCGGCGTATGGCATCTCGTAAAACCGTTATTTCCGTCGATTCACAAATTGTCAATACCGGTTTTATCAGGCAGTGTGCACACATCGACACGACGTCGCGTATACCGGCTTTGACGGGATACGCGAAAAGAAACCGGCCAGAGGTACATCATGTAAATACTTTTTGGAAGTCACCTGCTGTGCATTCCGGCAGTATACCAGCCCTGAAGCATTATGAGAATAAATAATTATTGTACAGAGATTGTGAAAAAAAGAATTGACAGAAATTCGGCTTAAATCAATATATCTATATATAAGGATATATTGATTTATATGAACCCTGTTAACCTCTTCAAAGCATTGGCCGATACGACGCGACTCAGGCTTTTTAATGTGCTGCTGCACAATGAGCTCAATGTAAACGAGATCGTTGATATCATGGGAATGGGTCAATCCCGGATATCCCGGCATCTCAAGATACTCACGGATTCGAATCTCCTCTCTTCGAGACGTGACGGCCTTTGGGTTTTCTATACGGTAAATAAAAAAGATGCGAACAGCAGGTTTGTGGAATCAATTGCTCATCTCTTGAAAGGAGATGAGCAATTCAGAGAGGAGCTCATGAGAACGGAAGGCATTCTCAATCAGAAAAAAAACAGCCGACGAAGATTTTTTGATACTATTGCCGATGATTGGGACCGGTTGAAAAAAGAGATTCTCAATAATTTTGACCCGGCTCCGCACATTCTCAACATGATGGACCGCTGCAGCGTTGCAGTGGATCTGGGATGCGGAACCGGATACCTCCTCTCGCAACTGACTGAAAAAGCGGAAAAAGTTATTGGCGTTGATAGCTCACCGAAAATGCTTGAAATAGCCCGGAGGAGATTCAGCCATAATGCTCCAATTGAACTTCGTCTTGGGGAACTGGAACATCTTCCCATACGCGACAGAGCTGGTGATTGTGCAATACTCAACATGGTTTTGCACCATCTCCCCCAGCCGATCAATGGCGTACGGGAGGTAAATCGAATTCTTCGTAAGGGTAAGAAACTCATCATTGTTGAATTCGATAAGCACAAGAACGAATCGTTGAGGACGAAATTCGGCGATCACTGGCTCGGCTTTCATCGTCACGAGATAACGGGATGGCTCTCCGAAACCGGATTCGAGCCTGTCGATCTCCGGCAATTTCCCCTGAGAGGATTAACGGTTAACATTTTTCTGTCAGTAAAGAGGAATCGCATATAAGCAGGTAGTGCAGATTGAATTTTTAAACGAGGCTTTAAGTACTATTCTGTACAAAATCATATCAGGATAGAATATCATATAATAACGGAGGAAGAAAACACTATGGATAAGGGAAGCAATTACGAAGTGAAGGATTTGTCACTTGCAGAACAGGGAAGAAAGAATCTCGAGCTTGCAGAATTACATATGAGTGCTCTGCTGGAGGTCAGAAAGAGATTTGAAAAGGAAAAACCGCTCAAGGGAGTAACCATCGGGATGGCTCTTCATGTCACCAAAGAAACGGGAGTGCTCGTAAGAACGCTTATCGCCGGAGGTGCGGATGTTGCCATAACAGGATGCAATCCGCTCTCAACGCAGGATGATGTTTCAGCGGCCCTTGCGGAGGAGGGAGTGAAGGTCTGGGCCTATAAGGGTGAATCGAATGAAGACTACTATCGGTATATCAACAATGTTATCAGTACCGAGCCGCATATAACCATCGATGACGGATGTGATCTCGTTTCAGAAATTCACAAGGAGCATCAGGATCTCATACCGAAGATCATATGCGGGTGTGAGGAAACGACAACAGGTATTATCCGTCTCAAAGCGATGGAAAAGGACAATCTATTGCGGTATCCCATGATTGCAGTCAATGACAACAAGACGAAGCATCTCGTCGACAACTATTACGGAACCGGCCAGTCAACGATAGATGGTATTCTCAGAGCGACGAATGTCCTCTTCGCCGGAAAGACATTTGTCGTTTGTGGATACGGGAGTTGCGGAAAGGGAGTTGCGCTTCGCGCACAGGCACTGGGCGCCAATGTCATCGTCTGTGAAGTCGACAGCTTTCGAGCATTACAGGCACTCTATGATGGATACAGAGTGATGCCCCTCGAAGAAGCTGCCGAACAGGGAGATATCTTCTGTACCGTAACGGGGAACAAGCACGTCATTCGCTTGGAGCATATGAAGAAAATGAAGAATGGTGCCCTGATGGCAAATGCCGGTCATTTTGATATCGAAATTGACCTCAAATCGCTGCGGGAAACCGCACGATCGGAGAGAAGGATGAGGCCCTTCATGGATGAATATCAACTGGAGGGGAAGAGGATATTTGTTCTGGGGGAAGGGAGATTGGTCAATCTTGCTGCAGCAGAGGGACACCCGAGTGAAGTTATGTCAACATCATTCTGTGGGCAGGTGCTCGCCTCTGAATTCGGTGTTCAGAACAGAGGGAAACTGCCGCTCAAGGTGATTCAGCTCCCGGAGGAGATTGATGATGAAATTGCTGCTCTTCAACTGAAGGCGATGGATGCACGAATAGATCAGCTCACCCCCGAGCAGATACAATATCTCAGCACCTGGGAAGAAGGAACATGATACCGGGCATCAGGCGGCAGCATCCGTGGTTGCCTGATGTTTATTCCCTGTACGTTCCGGTTTATTCGGGGGGATACATGCTTTCAATATCATCAGCATATTTCTCCTCGATAACTCTTCGCTTAACTTTCAGCGTTGGCGTTAATTCCCCTGTCTCCTGGGTCCACTCAGTATTGAGCAATTTGAACTTTCGTACCTGCTCGATTCTTGAGAACTGACGGGTGTTTTTCTCAACTTCCTGTGCGTAGAGCTCGATGACCTTCTCGTTGGAGATGAGATCCCAGTTGTCGGAAAAGGGCACATCGTTCTCCCTCGACCATTTATGCAATTCCTCGAAAGCGGGAATAATGAGAGCTGAAAGATATTTCCGCCTGTCGCCAATAACCGCAACCTGTTCGATAAGGTTTGATGACTTGAGGCTGTTCTCAATATTCTGCGGTGATATGTTCTTTCCTCCGGAGGTCACGACTATTTCCTTAATCCTGCCCGTAATAGAGAGCCTCCCCATATCATCAATCAGGCCGAGATCTCCGGTTTTGAGAAATCCATCCCTGGTGAATGCCTCTTTACCGGCTTTCTTATTCTTGTAGTAGCCCACCATCACCTGAGGACCCTTTATGAGGACTTCACCCTCATCGGAAATTTTTACAGCGGTATCAGTCAGCGCCGGGCCGACCGATCCGGTCTTTATCATCCCCGGTCGGTTCGCGTTTGTAACCGGTGATGTCTCAGTTAATCCGTAACCCTCAAGCACCAGAATATCCATACCGAGAAAGAACTCGGCATCTGCAATGGAGAGTGGGCCCCCTCCTGACATCTGAAACTTGATGCGGTCAAGTCCAAGAACTGTTTTAATCTTGGAGAAAACCAGTGTTTCTGCAAACCTGTACCTTTTTGCGAAAAACCACTTTCGTGGTCTGTCATTGCAGATGTAGGGGAGATTTTTAAGCGCTGTCTTCATTGCCCAGTTGAATACGATTTTGCGAATCACGGATGCATCGGCAACCTGCGCGAGAATACCGGCGTGAATCTTTTCGTAAAGTCGTGGAACGCACACGAGCATCGTTGGCCTGATTTCCAGCAGATTCTGCTGTATGGTTGAAAAATCCTCTGAAAATGCGACCTTTGCTCCCATTAATATCGGTAAATAGTAACCAACAGTCCGCTCAAAGGAGTGAGAAAGGGGTAAGATTGAAAGGTATATCTCTTCGTCGCTGAAGAATTCACCAAAGTCTCGGTGGAGCTGTTTCAGATTCGAAATGAAATTATGATGTGAGAGCATCACCCCCTTGGGATCGCCAGTCGTCCCTGAAGTGTAAATGATGGTTGCAATGTCTTTCGGTTTAATCGCAGAGAGTATTTTGTCGAAAAGAGCTTTATTTCTATACGCCGCTCCTTTTCTGAGTGCTTCCTCAAAGCTCACTACATTTTTCTTCGATGCTGTGTCGAACATGATAATCGTTTCAAGTCCGGGAAGTTTTCTTTTTGTTTTTAATACTTTACGAAGGTGCTCCTCTTCACCGACAAAACAGATCTTCGATTCCGAGTGTTCCAGTATATAAGAAGCCTCTTCACTCGAACTGGTCGCATAAATCGGAACATTCACCGCTCCAACGGAAAGTATCGCCTGATCAGCAATCCACCACTCATAACGATTCGGTGAAAAAATCGCTACGGAATCACCCTTTTTAATACCCGAAGAGATAAGATAGAGTCCAAGCCTCCGTATTGACGAATTCATTTCATTCCACGACATTTCAGTGTATACGCCATCCTTTTTAAAAGCAACGCATGCTTTCTCTCCATATTTTATTGCCTGATTCTGAAAAATAGCAGCAACCGATGTCTCCTTATATGGTGCCATACCTACCTCCGCAACTCTGTGTTTATACTGTCAGTGCTCAAATGAGACTGAAAACAGCCCGGTAAGGATGAATATTTTCTGGGATTGATCATACTTATGAAGAGAAGCTCTGTTTCTTATTCGTGCATAATCATCGGGTATTAATATAATGGTGTCCTTTTATTTAATTGTCAATCATCTTATTTTCAATGTCTGAAAAACGAATACAGGCTTATATGCGCGGAATTTTCGTTACATGGTATGTTCGGGGAAATATATAATGAACTCGGTCCCCTTATTCACTTCGCTTATGACCTCTATTTCGCCATTGTAGTTTTTAATTATTGAATATGATATAGAGAGCCCCAATCCTGTCCCTTCACTCTTCTTCGTCGTATAAAAGGGTTCAAATATTCTGTTTATATCCTGCGTTGAAATACCGACCCCGTTATCACGAATTGATATCTGTATATACGATCCATCTTTGTCAACACGTTTTGTGTCAATTATCACCCTGCCGTGTCTCTTATTCCCAATGGCATCATCAGCATTGGATAGTATATTCATCAGGACCTGTATCAGTCTGTTTTTTGATATGTGTATAAACGTTTTGCCGGCAGAGAGACACGTATCAATCTCAATACCCTTTTTTTTCAGATTCTTGAGCAGTATTTTAATGGGATACGATTTCAACATGTCATCGATGGATACAAGCTCTTTCTCAAAGCTATCGGGTCGGTAATAATCTTTCAGCTGTGATACAATACCCGACATCCTGTTGATCTCCTCCTGCAGGGAGCCGAGCAGCTCTCTTCTCTCAATCTCGGGACAGTCGCCTGAGTGATAGAATGAGTTCAATTCATCGAGATCAAGTTGCATTATTGAAAGGGGGTTATTGATTTCATGAGCAACGCCGGCGGCAATTCTTCCCATCAGTGATAAACGTTCATATCTGTCAAGAGCGTTCTGCATCTCGGTCTGTTCATGTTTTGATCGTATCTTTTCAATCGTCAGAAATGCCATGTTGGTAATGCCGATCAAGATGTTCATGATAATCTCGTCAATCGCATCCAGATGTTTTGTAAAAGAGAGTATAACGATGTCGCCGACTTCATCCTTGAGACGAATCGGTATGAAGAGAGCGGATTGATACTCGGTCAAGCCGGGGAAAAGGTCGAGATCCTCATCATTTAATTCGGTATCAATCGATGAAATGAGTATAGCTCTCTGTTCTCTGATAAGCTTCTGTATGATAAGCGAGAGCTTTGCGGTAATGAGAACATCCTCCCTGACAACTGGATTGTGTGAGAAGGCTGTTCTGAAACCGTTGTACTTCTTTGTGATGATTTCGATTGAATCGGGATGTACAATGCTTAATATGGAATCATGCAATGTGTGAAAGACCTCATCAATCTCATTACATTGCAGGAGCTGCACCGAAATGTTGTTATAAATATTTATGAGGTTCAGTATTCTCGTGCTTCTTTCAATCAACTCATTCTCTATCTTTTTCTGCTCGGATATATCCCGAATGAAGCCGAAGGTGCCGATCTGATTCCCTTCCTCATCCCGCAGCCTCGACATGGTAACCAGTACCGGAATCGAGGAGCCGTCTCTGTGTATGAACTCCTTCTCGAAAGAGATTGAACGCCCTGTTCTCTTCAGCTTATCCATGAGCGATTTTTGATACGTGATGTATTCTTTCACCGTGAAGTCGTAAAAGGTTCTTGTACTGAGTTCTTTCTCATCCCGACCGAGTATTTGAAGATAGGCATTATTGTAATCGAGATATTCATTATCATCATTCACCAGAACGAATCCGAGATCGACTGTTTCAATAATGCTCCTGTTATAATTCCGCTCGTATTCGATAATATTTTGCAATCGCTTGATTTCTGATATGTCTTTTACGAATCCGTAAATGCCGCTTAGAGTACTGTCTTCAGCATAGAGAGGATTCAGGCTCATCAGGAGGTGTTTTGCACTGTGGCCTTCGCAGGAGAGTTCCACGGTTGCAGATTTTTTTTGCTTCATAACCGATCGAACATTTCTGATGAGATGCTCTCTCGACCTCCCCGTAACAAGATCAAAGAGCTTCAGATCCTGTCTCTTCCCGACTGCAAAAAGGATTTGAAACGATCTATTGAACCGGAGCAGCTTCAATGTCGGATCGGTCATGAAGAAGCCATCAATTGAATCTTCGATAATGTTTTTGAAATAATTCCGCTCGGCGATAAACTTACTCTCCAGCTCCTTAAACCGGGAGATATCACGCATGACTGATGCCATGCATGTCAATCCGTCAAGTTTAACCGGAATGTGTATTACTTCATAGTTTGCTTCGCGCTTTTCGTGATACAGTTCGTATTTAACCGTTTTCCCTGCAAAAACCAGGTTCATCTTGCAAAGCCGGCATGGTTTATCACTCTCGTATAATGCCCGGTGGCAGTACTCTCCGATACAATCTCCGAAAACGCTTTTAATCGCATCGTTCATGAAAATGATTCTTAAATTGCTATCGATGATATAGATTAAATCATCAAATGCATTGAAAAACTCAGCGAAACGAAAAACGGTATCAGGAGCTTTATCGTTTGATAAGGTTCGCCACGGTTGAGAATCTGTACTGATGCCCATGCCATTGGCATTCATCACGATGGAGAGCTCTTTCACATCTATGAGCTCAAGCAGGAAGCGATCGTGTGAGATTTTATATACTTTCATGCAGTGTTGATGAGGAGTACACGCAGCATAGTAACTGCTCCCGTCCGATTTTTGGCAGCTTCCGATATAGGCTCTGAGACGGTTTATATTCTCGTCACTGAGATGCAATACCTCCTGCAGGAGAGATCCCGGTATATGGTTTTCCCCGTTAAAAGTATTTTTGTCGCTCGATGTAAATGCAGTGTTTGCATAAAGCACTTTCAGCATGCCGTTGAAGATCAATACAGGATTCTGTAAATAATCAATGGCGGAATATCGTTGAAGGAAGCCTTTCAGATAAGCTGTGAGGGAGGAGAGAGAATGGGATAATGAACTGAACCGAATCATTGATTGTGTTTGCCTCACTCATCTCAGGATGTAATGAAGATCAAATACCGGTAATGATATCAGTTCTACGGGTAATAGAGAGGCAGTCATGAATGAATGATACTGCACCCATAACTGTTTTCAATAGATTTTTACGGGAAGATCGATTTTTTCACTTTTTTGTATAATAAGCACCTTTATCATAAGAGGATGATTGCCACTGCACAAATGAACAGCCGTTAAAAAGACTTGACAACAGTTTTTATTTACCGTGCAATTCACTACAATCTCAATCAAGGGGTGGGAAGTTGTCAGCCAGAGATCCCGAAAAGAAGAAGACACAGGGAGCATCGAAAAAAAAGAAAACCGAAACGGCAAGGGAATCCTCATCTGCGAAAGGTGTTAAATCGAAGAAATCCTCATCTGCACGAGGAGGCAAAGCGAAGAAGACTGCAACGCCATCGGGAAAATCAACACCTCGAAAGACTTCCGGTAAAACTGCACCGAAGAGTGCCCCGAAGAAAACCGTTTCCCGGAAAAAAACGAACAAGAAAAAAGATGATACTGCGATAAGCGGTTCAAAAAAAAAGCTCACCGCAGCCGAAGCCAAAACCACCATTCCTGCCGAGCAGGACCTTGATCCGGGTGCCCTCGAAAGAGGTGATACTCCCATGAGTATCGTTGGGCACCTCGATGAGTTTCGTTCACGGATATTCGTATCACTGATTACTATACTCGTCATTGCACTCGCCAGCTTTATCTTCTCTGAAGAAATTCTCATGATACTCGAAAGACCCTACACCGCAACCGGCATGAAACTCAATGTTTTTAATGTTACCGAGGGATTTCTCCTCAGGCTGAAAGCCTCTTTGATTGCAGGCTTGTTGATCGGTTTTCCGGTTGTGGTGTATGAAATATGGAAATATATCGCACCTGCAATAAGCAAAAAGGACAGAAAATTCGCCCGCCTTTCGATTATAGCGGCTGGTATCCTTTTTTTCGGAGGAATCGTTTTTACCTATTTTCTCATGCTCCCCTTTGCGATAAAGATGCTCCTGAGCTTCACGCCCGCAAGCATGCAGAATGTTCAGAATGCGAGCAATTACCTGACTTTTGTTCTCCTCTTCAGCCTCGGAATAGCGATACTTTTTGAGTTACCTATCGTAATAATGATTCTGACGCGAATCGGATTGATCACTCCCCAGTTTCTGATCAGAAAGAGGAAATACGCCATTGTGCTTATATTCGTCGTTGCGGCCATCATTACCCCTCCCGATGTTCTCACCCAGCTGATCATCGGATTTCCCATTGTCTTCTTATACGAAATCTCTATACTCATCTCGAAATTTGTCTTTCTCAGGAAGAAGAAAAAAGAAATGAGTCAGGATGCATAAAGAGGAGTATTTCTATGACCATACGATATATCGATGAGTTAGATCTTAAGGGGAAACGGGTTCTCATCCGCGTTGATTACAATGTCCCCTACGATGAGAATATGCGTATTACTGATGACACACGCATAACGGCGACCCTCCCGACCATACAGTACTGTTTGCAAAACGAGGCAACAGTCATTCTGATATCTCACCTCGGGAGGCCCAAGGGGAAGCTTGATCCGAAACTCAGCTTGCGACCGGTTGCAGGCCGTTTGTCAGAGCTATTGAAACGGGATGTTACTTTTATCGATATTTCGATACAGGAAGATCCGGAATCGGTGCAATCGGGAATTAAACCGGGAGATATTGTTCTCCTTGAAAACATACGGTTTTATCCTGGTGAAGAGCAGAATGACGAAACGTTCGGCAAGCTCCTCGCAGGCTTCGGTGAAGTCTACATTAATGATGCATTTGCTACAGCACATCGAGCTCATGCGTCGAATCACGCGATAACGCACTACCTCGATCAGTGTGCTGCGGGATTCCTCCTTAAGAATGAGATCGAGTACTTTAAGAAGGCACTGCTGGAACCGGAGCACCCGCTCGTTGCGGTTATCGGGGGCGCAAAGATCTCCACAAAGCTTGATGTGCTGAAAAATATTATTACCCGGGTAAACAGTATCATCATCGGCGGGGCAATGGCATTTACCTTTCTCAGGGCAAAGGGATATTCAGTCGGCAAATCGCTCCTCGAGGAGGAGCTCATTGATTCTGCAGAAGAGATACTCAAAGAGGCAGCGGAAAAAAAAGTCGAAATCCTTTTGCCCGTTGATGTGGTAATCGCATCAGCATTTGATAATAACGCATCCACCGAGACAGTCCCCATAGATAAGATACCCGATGATATGATCGGACTCGACATCGGCCCGCAATCAATCAGGCTCTTCAGCGAAAGTATACAAAAGGCAAAAACGGTCGTATGGAATGGTCCCATGGGCGCCTTTGAGATGCCCTCTTTCGCTCACGGAACGGAAGAGGTCGCCCGAGCAATCGCTGATACCGATTGTCTCAGCATCATTGGAGGGGGTGATAGCGTTTCTGCGGTTATACAATCGGGTCTTGATGATAAAATGTCGTATATATCAACAGGAGGAGGAGCTTTTCTGGAGCTCCTCGAGGGGAAAACACTTCCTGCAATTGCTGCCCTCGACAAATAGAGTTCTCAGATAGTGACCCGCTCCCTCCTCGAGAGGATAGTCTCGGGATCAATCTCGCCTACATCATTGAAGATATAATCCGGTTGATAGGGGAAGCGGGCGAGCATCTTTCTCGTCGTTACACCGGTAAGAACGAGGCAGCAGGTCATTCCAGCCTCAAGCCCGCCAAGTATATCGGTATCCATACGGTCACCGATCATAAAACAGTTAGCGGAATGAACCTTGATTTTTCTCCGGGCCCAGTACATCATGGCGGGATTGGGCTTCCCGAGGAAATAGGGACTTACCCCGGTAACCTTTTCAATAGGCGCGACCAGCGCACCACAGGCGGGTACCGGTCCCCTTCTGGTCGGTCCGGTTAAATCCGGGTTTGTTGCAATGAATTTCGCTCCTTCCCTGATCAGGTGAGTCGCCTCGATTATACGCGTGTAATCGTACTCCTCGGTTTCTCCGACAATGACATAATCGGGATTTTTTTTGGTTACGGTAATCTGATTCTTCTCCAGCTCACAGATCAGTCCCTTTCCGCCTATAACATAGGCCGAGCATTGTGGTTTCTGATAATGCAGAAAGCTCGCCGTCGCCATGGCGGATGTATAAAAGTGAGATTCCTCCACTTCAATTCCCATGTTCTGCATCCGCTCTTTGAGCTGATCAACGGTATAGTATGAATTATTGGTGAGAAAGAGATAGGGGAAGCTCCCCTTTTTGAGCCGATTGACGAATTCGAGGGCACCTTCGATTATCGCTTTGCCCCGGTTTATCACTCCGTCCATGTCGATGAGAAATGCCTTTTTATAAGTGATCCTGTCCGACATTTTGTAAACAATTGTTTATAAAATCTCATTTCCTTCGATGTCGGATAATCATGGTGCAGATCGATGGAATGTCAATAAAATAACTGAAAATATGATTATGCGATTAAGATGAAGAATCGCCGGTGTGAAATGAATGTGCTGTGTATATACGACGCGATCACTCCTGCACGCGAATAATGAACAGCGGGATCTATCTCTTATAGCGTATCGCCAGGATGGCCAGGAGCAGAAAGAACATGTTGGCGAGCCATGCAGCGATGAAGGGATTGAGCCTCCCCGATTTTCCAAAAGCGAGTCCCATCGCAAGCATGCCATAGTATCCGAAAGAGATGATGAGGGAGAGGAGAAATGAGAGGACGATGACCGCTCTCCTGAAATATATCCCGGCGAAGCTTCCGATGAGAATGACAATGATAATTGAAAAGGGGAAGGCAAATCTCCACTGAAATTCCACCAGATGTTTTCGATAGTCAACTCCCATTCTCTTTTTCGTTTCGAGGAAGCTCAGCGCCTCTCCGAGCCTCATTTGTATTACACTTCTCGTTGTTTTCATAAAGCTGTCGGGAGTCTCGTGTATATCGAGCTGATAGTTCAGTTCCCGCTTCTCACTGATATGCATCTCTTCATCGAATTCGATAACAACGGCATTCTTGAAAGTCCATATGCCCTTTCGGTACTTGCCGGATTGAGCAGCGAGCTGAGAAACAATATCCCCGTTACGGTCGAAACGCGTGATCACCGGGTTGATCATCACTTCCTCTTTCGGACGAAATTCCTCAATGTAGAAGATGCTATTATCATTCCCCATCATAAAAAAGTCGTGGCGATTATACATCTTCTTGGGGGTCTTCCCCGCGACTATTCTGATGTGATCACGTATCTCAAAGGCACGTCGACTGGATTCGGCTGAAACGAACTCGAAGAAAAGAAATGAAAAAATCGAGAGCAAAACCCCTGTAACGACCATCGGCGAGATAAGGCGGGTGAATCCTGTTCCGCTATTGTACAGTGCAATTATCTCATTCGTCGTGTTGAGATTTCCAAAAGTATATGAAGTTGCGAAAAGGGCAGCAGGGGGGAGAACCTGGATGATAACCTCGGGAATA
>CAZZCF010000122.1:0-13453 GCA_964652955.1 uncultured Leptospirales bacterium | reverse complement strand
GATATTGTTGAGTATTATCTGGATCTAAGAAAGTTTTTCAAAATGTCTATTTCGCTAATTCTTGCCTATGTTGTATTCAGTTATTTGGATGATTTACTTAAAAAGAATAGAAATACCGATAATTATTTTTATCGTAATTATATATTTATCAAAAAAACCTTCGAGGAAGTGATATGCTGGCATATATACTGGGGAATACCGCCAGATACGCACATTTTAGTAAAAAATTAAATCTCTCTCACTCAACACTCAGATTAACACTAATACCCCAATTACTCTCCCATTTCACTCAAACAAGTTTTTACCTCCACACACCGGGAAATAACTTGACAACATATTAAACATTTATTTATGGTAAACATTAACAAATACTTAATTTTTTACAATCGGTTTCCTCTCATGACTTTATCATAATAATTCGAAAAAAACCATGAACCTCGGCACCATTCTCAGAAAACATCGCAAGGAAAAAAAGCTCACTCTCAAAGCCATTGCGGAGGGAGCGGGAATCTCCGAAGGATTCATGAGCCAGATCGAAAACAACGTCAACGCGCCATCCCTCGACACTCTCATCAACATCTGCAATGCCATCGGCGTCAACGCCGGCGATGTCCTGAACCAGGTTGAAAAGCAGGAAAAGCTCGTCCTGATTAAAAAGAGCGAATGGGATGATGTCGATCTCCCACACTCGGGTTTTGTGACCCGTCGCTTCCTCGCTCCCGAGAACAGAACTGTTATCGACAGCTCCATACTTGTCATCGAGCCGGGAAAGTCCATCCCGGTGCGAAAGAACATCAAGAACAGCCAGGAGCTCCTCTGTGTCCTCAAGGGATCCGTGGAGCTTATTCACGGAGAACAGACACTCGAGCTCGGTGAAGGGGATTCGGTGCACTACTGGTCAATTCCCGATAAGCAGAAGATCACCAACAGGAACGCGATGCGTTCCGTTGTTCTCTGGGTGGGAACGCTCTAAGGCGCACCGCCCGTTATTGACAGTGAATGACACACGGCATCGACTGAACAGAAACCATTAAAGGAGAGTCAAGCATGATTACCTTCAGCGAACAGCAGTTAAAGATTCCAAAGCTCGCCAGGCCGGTGTACCTAGTTACCGCCGGCCAGTCGAAATTCGACCGGGCGATTCCGGAGATGCGGACAGAAGAGCTCTGCATCTCCGCGCTCACCATGGCGGCAAGGCTCCTCGACATGTCGCCGGCTGAGCTGAAAAGCTACATACACACCTGCTACTACGGGCATTTCGCCGATCACTTCGGAGACCAGCTTCTCGGCGAGGCGGTCATACACGATCGACTCGGGCTCGATCCCCTGGGCAATATCGGCATTAAGACAGGCGGCGCCACCGGCGGGTCGGCTCTCTGGGAAGCGATGAAAGCGGTCGCGTCGGGATACTCTGATTGTGCGCTCGCCATGGGATGGGAGCGGATGGACGAGGTTCCCACCGACGAGGGAAACTTCCTCATATCATGCGCGGCTGACAAGGACTGGGAATCACCCCTCGGCCATATCTACACCGGCTATTACGCCGTCATGGCACAGCGATACTGGCAGATTTTCGGAAAGGCCGAGGACTCCTTCAGAAAAACGCTGGCGGAAATCGCCGTCAAGCACCGGGGCTACGCGAGAATGAACCCCTTCGCCCACGGTCCGCTGAAGATTACCGTCCAAGATGTCCTGGATTCGCCCGTTGTGGCGTATCCCCTCAGGGCGCTCGACTGCTGCCTCATGAGCGTCGGCGCGGCCTGCGCGATCATCTGCGACGAGGAGACCGCCGTCAAGCTCACCAAGAATTCGAAGAACAAGCCGCTTCGCATCTACGTCGCCGCCGCCTCGCACACCCTGCGGCCGGCCGACCGGCGTGATATGGAGATACCCCTCCTTCCCCATGAAGCCGCCGATCAGTACAAGGATCTGGGGAAGCGCTTCCCCGGCGGAGACCGGTATCCCGGCTTTTCCGGCTTCCTTGCCGCCCGCATGGCTGCCTATTACGGGTACCGCATGGCGGGCATTAACGATCCCACGGAGGATCTTGACGTCATCGAGCTCCACGACGCCTTCACCATCAGCGACGTTCAGACCTACGAGGATATCGGCGTGCGCCCCTATGGCGAAGGGAGAGATTACGTCGAATCGGGCGACTGCTATCACACCAATCCGAAAACCGGCAAACCGGGCAAGCTCCCGTCAAACATCTCAGGCGGGCTCATCGGCTGCATGCATGCCGTCGGCGCGACCGGCATCATGCAGACCTTCGAGATAGCCACTCATCTCTGGGGACGATGGGCCGAGATACACGGCGACGAGAAGCTCTGGAAGGAATTCAACCGGGAGAAGCCCTCCGACTGGACGAACCTGCAGGTCGAGGGCGCCAGGAGGGCCATGGCGATAAGCCACGCCGGGGTTGGTTCTCACGTCACCGCAACCATCCTGATGAACCCCGACAACGTACTGAAAAAGGACGCGTAGAGGAGAGAATACTATGAGCATGATAGGACTGGTAAGCGTTAAAAACAACAAGTACAAGCTGAAGGGTGAGTTCCACCATCTCACCCCGAATATGCCCATCAGAAATGCCGACGACGGGTGGAAGCTCATGGGCGTCACCAACCCGCGTGACATGACCTACATTCACGCCTACGGCGGCGAGGCCCCCTTCTTCGAGGCGCTGAGCCAGGGGAAGCTTCTGGCAACGCGCTGCGACAACAAGGATTGCCCCTTCAAGGGCTCGGTGTACCAGCCATTCAGAATTCACTGCCCCGACTGCCTCGGGAGGAATACCGTCATCGACATGACCGACATCGCGAAAAAAACCGCGATCGTGCACACCTTCATGGTCTGCGAGCGCGCGGGAGCTTTCAACTTTCTCGACAAGCCCATCAAATTCATCAACATCGAGTTCGAGGGGGTCGTCACCATTCTGATGAGCTATCTGTCGCTCGGGGATCCGGAAATCGGCATGAAGGTCGTTCCCATCTTCAAAACGATGAGCCCGACCTATACCATTCTCGACCTCTCGTGGGTTCCCGCCGGAACGCCGGCGAGCGCGCTGCCCGAGGGGTTCAGCTTTTAGCACCCGGTCACCCTGTCGCCGCCGGCGGCGGGGTGACGCTTCACGGTATCACGCGGCGTGGATCTCTTTCACCCGCGCAACTCTGGAGGATACCCATGATTGACTTCGGACTCTCTGAAGAACAGAAGATGCTGCGCTACAACATCCGCGAGTTTGCCGAAAACGAAATCGCGCCGATCGCACAGGAGCTCGACGAGAATGAGGAATTCTCCATCGAGCTGACGAAAAAGATGGCCGATCTCGGGCTCTTCGGCATCTTTGTCCCCGAGGAATATGGCGGCCCGGGGATGAACTATCTCTCTTACTGTATTGTCGTGGAGGAGCTTGCCCGCATCGACGGCTCGCAGGCAGCAACGGTTGCGGCGGGCAATTCTCTGGGCATCGGACCGATCTACTACTACGGCAACGAAAAGCAGAGGCAAGAATGGATCCCCCGCCTCTGCCGGGGCGAGATGCTCGCATCATTCGGGCTCACCGAGCCCGAGGCCGGCTCGGACGCCGGTTCCAGCCGGACGGCGGCCCGGCTGGAAAATGGTGAATGGATCATCAACGGAAGCAAGATCTTCATCACCAATTCAACCTCTCCCCTTGCGGGGATCTGCACGGTGCAGGCGGTGACGGGCACACGAAAAGATGGAAAGAAGGAGATCTCCTGCATCCTCGTCCCCAACGGAACGCCGGGATTCACCGCCAAAAAGATGACGAAGAAGATGATGTGGCGATCGTCGGACACCGGCGAGCTCTACTTCGACGACTGCAGGGTCCCCGAGGAGAACCTCCTCGGTAAGCGGGGCGAGGGCTTTCACCAGATGCTGCAAACGCTCGACAACGGGAGGCTCGCCATAGCCGCCATGGGACTCGGCGGCGCCCAGGGGGCCTATGAACTCGCGCTCAAGTACGCGCGTGAGCGGAAGCAGTTCGGCGTTGCCGTGTCCACCTTCCAGGCGATAGCCTTCATGCTCGCCGACATGGCAACGGAGATCGAGGCGGCGAGAAACCTGCTCTACAAGGCATGCGTGCTCAAGGACAGCGGTCTTCCCTTCTCGACGGAGGCCGCCATGGCGAAGCTCTACTGCTCCGAGGTGATGGGCCGCGTCGTTGACCGGGGCGTTCAGATTCACGGCGGGTATGGCCTGATGAAGGAGTATAACATCGAGCGTTTCTTCAGAGATTACAAACTCCTGACCATCGGCGAGGGGACGTCGGAAGTGCAGCGAATTGTCATTTCTCGGCATATCGGATGCTATGATGTATAGTGATCATCAGGAGAGGTATATTATCGATTCCGATACTCCCCTTTCGAGGGATCGGAATTGATCTCAAGCCGCCTGCCGAGATACTCTACCGCCATTCTCTCATTGAACCGTCTGACCCGCTCAGCATATCTGCTTCCGGGATAGAAATGGTGCAGCCGATTATAATAGTACCGGGAGGTCTGGCCATCACCAATTCGTGAGAACCCCCGGGCGATATGCCATTGCAGTTCATCGGCATTCGGATCGGTCAGCCCCATCGAAAGGGCGGCGAGAAGCATCCTGAGCCCCTTACGGACAGTTCTTCTCCTCTTTACCAACCGCAACCCGCTCTTCACGAGCCGCTCATAATCGCCTTTTCGAATGGCAACAGTGAAGGGAGCCCGGTATACCATGCTATGCTGATTGAGCATGTTCTTGAATGAAAAGCGCAATGAATGACCGCCGGGTAAGAGCTCTTCACCGTATTTGAGAACACAGAGGGTGTCATTGACAAATCGATAGCTTACCGGTAGCCCGTCGAGTGTCACGCGAAGCGACTTCGTATCAACCGAAACGCCTTTTGTTCCCGCATCAGTTTCTATGGCAATTACCGGCTTCGTATCAGTAATCATATTCTGCAGAATGCCATCGCGATTAATGGCACAGGAAAAATAGATCATCGCACTCGGGATGCCCCTCCTGAAAAACTCGGCAATTGCGCGAAAATAGGCTTCCGCCTCCAACTGATTATAGTGACGATCCTGTAATCTCCGTGCATGCCTCTCGTCGGAAAAAAAACCGGCCTCTCCGATAACGCCCGGACAGGTATACCGCGTCTCCCGCAGTATCATGGTACCGGTTTCAGGAAAAACGGAGAAATCGGAGAGAATATGTCCCCGCTCATCCATAATTCCATGAAGCTCATCGAGGAGAAGCCGTGCAAAGTCGTGGCTCAGCGGTCTATTCACCTTCGATCCCCAGAATAAAACCGCAGGATAGTTTACGTCATCAGCCCGCCGCGGCGAGCCGTTGTGATGAATGCTGATGAGCAGATCCGGCTGAAACTCGTTCACCATTTGTACCCGCTCGTGTAACGAGACATTCACATCCTCCAGACGGCTTATTGCAACACGAGCACCGGCACGCTGAAGCATCGCATAGAGATAAAGACCCACTCTCAGGTTTATCTCCTCTTCGGTGATTCCGTGAGGACCCATTCTGAAGAGATCGCTTTTCCCGGTCCCGCCGTGGCCGGGATCGAGAAATATCTTCCGCTCCTTCAACCAGGGGTACTTGTCGAGAGAGAGATCTCCTTCATAGGGAAACTGTTCACGCTTACAACCAACGGCAAGAGCCAGCAGCATGATAAGGAGAATACCACTCACCCCTTTCAGAAGAGATGGTATCACCCTATGCAATTGATATCGGTCCATGTGCTCTCCCCTCAACGAATTGCTGCACAACGGGATTATCGCTGTTTCTCATCTCTTCAGGACTTCCGGTAAATATTATCGTTCCGTTGAAGAGCATCGAAATCCTGTCTGCAATGTGAAAGGCCGAATTGACATCATGAGTAACCACCAGAGAGGTTATCTGAAAGGTGTCCCGCATCTGAACAATTAATTCAGTAACCGCACCAGCCGTGATGGGATCAACACCGGTTGTCGGTTCATCATAGAGCATTATCTCCGGCCGCACGGCAATGGAGCGGGCAAGGCCAACCCGCTTCTGCATCCCGCCGGAGATCTCGGAGGGTTGACGGTATTCTATGTCTCGCAAACCGACACGCTCCAGCATCTCAGGCACGATAACGGCAATGTCTTCTTCCGGAACCCCTTTTCTCCTGAGACCGAAGGCCACATTATCGTAAATGTTCATCGAATCAAACAGCGCTGCTCCCTGAAACAGGATTCCGTATTTCGACTGAATCGACCTCTTCATCTCCTCATCGCATCCCACGAAATCGACGCCATCCACGAGAATGGCGCCCGCATCAGGCGCAATCAAACCGATTAGATTTTTCAGCAAAACTGATTTGCCGGATCCGCTCTTCCCAACGATGCAGCGAATCTCCGCGCTGCTGACACTGAGATCAACACCGGTAAACACGATTTTGCTGCCAAATGATTTTTTCAGATCCCGTATAACTATCTTTTCATCCATTACCGATACCGTCCGGACAGCATGACCATAAATGAGATTGCAGGGGGAGTCAATTATTAATTGCTATCATCAATTCGATAAAGCGCTAGAAGGAGCGCTCTATCCATCCCCCGCCGAGTATATCACCATCGTCATCATAGGCAACTGCCGCCTGACCGGGCGTGATGCTCTCCTGCGGCTCTTCAAAGGCAATAATTATATCATCTTCCCGCTCCTCGATACGCGATCGAACGGGAGGCTGCGTCGAGCGGGTCTTGACCAGTGCCTGTACCCCGTTGAGATCCGTCCGCTTCATATAACTGACCTGAGTAGCGACAAGCCCCTTCCGGTACAAATCTTCCCGATTTCCGGCGACAATGACATTTCTCACGGGATCTATCTCCAGGACGTACAGGGGCTGCGTGCTCGAGATTCGCATGCCCCGCCGCTGTCCGATGGTATAGCGGTGTATTCCCCGATGCGTCCCTATCCTGTTCCCCTGCATATCAACAATATCCCCGGGGGTAGGGATCACACCCCTCTGCCGCTCTATAAATCCTGCATAATCGCCATCCAGAACAAAACATATCTCCTGGCTTTCGGGGCGCTCCGTAACGGGGAGATTCCTCTCCCGTGCCATCTTCCTAATCTCCTGCTTGTGATAATCCCCCAGCGGAAATATAATCCGTGAGAGGAGACTCTGGCTCAGGGTGAAGAGGAAGTAGGATTGATCCTTCTCCCTGTCTGCTCCCATGGAAACAGAGAATCTCCCCTCCGAGCTTCTTTTCCGTGCATAATGCCCGGTCGCGAGAAAATCACAACCCATCTCATCCGCCTGTGCAATGAGGTTCTTGAATTTGATTCTGGCATTGCAGTGAACACAGGGATTCGGTGTTCTCCCGCGTAAATACTCCGAGCAGAAGGGCTCCACTATTCCGGCTCTGAACTCCTCTTCCACATCAACGACTGTGTGCGGGAACCGATAGAGCTCCGCAACCCGACGGGCATCCTCAATGCTTTCGGGGGAACAGCTGATATCCGGCCGTGTGGCACGGGAAGAACTCCCCTCGGACAAGATATTCAAAGTCACTCCCACAATTTCGTGGCCCATTTCCCGTAACAGGACCGCTGTTAGTGACGAATCAACTCCACCGCTCATTGCAACCGCAATCCGCATCATTTACCCCTTACAGTGAATCACAAGGAAACATTCTTGTTATTGATGTAGCTTTTTAAAGGAAAGAGCACAATAATTTTTTTTACCTCTAAAAACACATTTTTACAACACTACTATTCACGGCACAGGATTCCTTTCCGGGCAGCGGTTTATCCCGCGAAAAAGTTCTTGCCAGTGAATGTCCACTTCCTAAAATTGCTGTAGAGGTGAGTTTTTTTGCCCAATGCGAAGAATCAGATATACTGAACAATAAACACAATTAAAATGGTGGCACATATGAACTATTTCAAAGGAACGGAGGAATACGTTCTTTCTCCGGAATTGAGAGACAATGTGAATGTCTCAATTGCACTCGGTCGTCCCCTTCTCGTGAAGGGTGAACCGGGCACGGGAAAAACACTGCTTGCTCATTCAATCGCCAGAGGAGTGGAAAAGCGACTGATTGTATGGAATATCAAATCAACAACCAAGGCAAAAGACGGTTTGTATGTTTACGATACCGTTCAGCGGCTCAATGATGCCCGCTTTGGCGATAAGGACATCTCCGACATCAAGCAATACATCAAGCTGGGGAAGCTGGGCGAGGCCTTCGCGTCACAGGAGCAGGTGGTCCTGCTCATCGACGAAGTTGATAAGGCCGATATTGAATTCCCCAATGACCTCCTTAACGAGCTCGACGAGATGAGCTTTTACATACCCGAAACAGGGGAGACCATCACCGCCAAGCACCGTCCCATCGTTGTCATAACATCAAACAGTGAAAAGGAATTACCCGATCCCTTCCTCAGACGATGCGTATTCCACTTCATCGAATTTCCCGATGAGGAGCTGATGAATGATATTATCAAGGTCCATCATCCGAACATCGAGAAGAAGCTCCTCAGAGAATCTCTGAAAAAGTTTTACTGGATACGGCAGTTTGATATGCTTCGAAAGAAGCCCTCAACGAGCGAGCTCATCGACTGGATCCAGGCCCTCGTTGTGGGAGGTATTCCGGTGAAAGCCGTCGAAGAGGAGCTCCCCTTTATGGGAGCGCTCCTGAAAAAGCGAGAAGATATGGAGATTATTCTGAATTCGGGAAAGTCGTCGCATTACGCATTCAATGCGAGCGAAAGGACGAGGAATGTTTATTAACTTCTTCTTCAACCTCAAATCCTACGGCGTCCCTGTTTCCATACACGAATGGATCACGCTTCACCGGGCTCTTGTTCAGAATCTCAACAATTGCAGCATGACCCGCTTCTATTACATCTGCCGGGGCATTCTGGTCAAGAACGAGATTTTCTTCGACAAGTACGATCTGGCATTCCTCGACACCTTCAAGGATATCGAAACGACCGATGAGATGCTCGAAAAGATACTCGAGGGATTGAAAAAGGTCAAGGAGCTCCATCTCACCGAAGAAGAAAAGCGGGAGATGGAGGAGCTCGATCTCGACCAGATAATACAGAACTTTGAAGAACAGCTCAGACAGGGGAATTATCGAGACCACGTCGGCGGTGACAGGGCGATAGGGACCGGCGGAAAATCGACACAGGGTGCATGGGGATACAATCCTGCAGGAATACGCATCGGACAGGGAGAATCGAGACACAAGCGAGCTGTTCAGATTGCAGAGCGGAGAACCTTCCGGAACTATTCGAGTACTATTATCCTGGACACGAGGCAAATGAAGGTTGCGCTCTCGCATCTTCGATCGCTCCTGCCCATTGGTCCCGAAGAGAAGCTCAACCTCGAAGAGACCATCGATACCACCTGCAAGAATGCCGGCGAAATAGAACTTGTCTGGGAAACGAAAGAAAAAAAGTCGTCAAAGGTAATCCTTCTCATGGACGTTGGCGGTTCTATGACGCCCTACTCGCGAATGGTTGAGAGATTATTCTCCGCAGCACAATCACAGATACGAAAGTTCAATTTTTTCTACTTCCACAACTGCATTTATCAGGATCTCTATACCGACATTGAACGACAGGACACCATATCGACAGCGGACTTCCTCAAGAGCATGGACCCCGATTACAAGGTAATAATCGTCGGTGACGCGGAGATGGCTCCTTCGGAATTAACCTGGGTGAATGGAGCAATTGACTACTGGTATCACAATGATATACCCGGCATGGTATGGCTGCAGCGCGTCAGGGATAAGTTCAAGGATTCCATATGGCTCAATCCCATTCCGCGGAGATCATGGGGATATGTGCAAACCATCCGCATCATACGGGACATCTTCCCCATGTTCGATCTTACGATTGACGGACTCGATGAAGGAGTAAAATTCCTGATCAAGGGTGGCCGCTATATCCCGACGCTCCTCCCCGCCTGAATGCTCAATCCTCAAGCGATCGCATAATCGATAGTTTTGCCCGAGCTCGTTCCTTGTACTCTTTTGCCTGTTTGTGGCCCGGATTAATCCTGAGTACCTTGTTCAGCTCTCCAAGAGCTTCCTTAAACTGCTCATTGTTATAGTATGCAATACCGCGTTTATAATAGGTATTGATGTTCCTGCTCAGGTTGCTCTTCGTTCGTTCAATATACACTCTGGCATCCCGGTATCCCGGCTCCATTCTATCGACCTTCTGAAACAGCTCATAAGCAGCGAAGTAATCCTTACGAGTGTACTCCCTCTTCGCACGGGCATAGAGCCCTGCAATTTGTATCTTCTTATTGCACTTACCGAGGAGCTCACGCGCATCCTTGTCCCAGGGATTCACCCGCAGCGCCCTCTTGAGCTGTTGCTGCGCCGATTGATACTTTCCCTGAGAATAGAGATTCTCACCTTTATTGCGAAAGGGGCTCGATTTATCATTCAATGCGCCCTCTATCTTCATTTTCAACATCAACAGTTCAAGGCTTTCAGGATTGTACTTTTCCGCCTTCAGAGAGGTTCGATATGCTGTGGTGTACTGCTTTCTTTCATAGAGACGGTTTGCCGATTTCATCGTGCGCTCAAACGCCTTTTGTATTCTATCAGAACCACGTATCGCATCTATCTGGGTGGTGGTATCCCGATAATCGGGATCTTTCTTCATCACGATGAGTAACTCATCCAGAGCTTTCTCATAGTTCCCCGATCGCTTATACCTCATTCCCGCCTGATAATGAACTCGTGAGGTTTTTTCCATCGCCTCTTTAGTAATGCTGACATACCGCTTCGCTCCGCGGTGTTCCGGGTCGATAGAAATCACCTCCTGAAATCGATCCATCGCTTCAGCATATTTCCCCTTCCGGTAGAGGGAAATGCCCTCTCGATAGTTCTCTTTCATTTTCTGCTTCATATGCCGATAGATCATCCCGCAGGACGCCATTTGAATCACCAGCAGGATGAGCACTATCCTTCCGCAAAAACCTCTCATATACCCACTCTTCATAACTCAACCTCTCCTCTATTGAAAAATATGTACCCTCTTTTCACAGAGGTTTGGTACTGGAATCTATGCCTCATACAAATTTTCTATTGACCATACGTACGGATAGATCCGCACATTCCACGGGAATCAATTTCACTTATAAATTAGTATCATGTAATTTGTGTGAACAGAAACGGCATCAATATGTGTAACGGAGCGTATTATATGATAACGATTAATTCAAGTATAATTTCCTTCACGGGTGTTCCTTTTACGGAGAGGATCAAGAAATCACCATCCTCATATTGGTAGAGCGGTGACTGCTTTTCGGGCTTTTTCATGATCAATCCCCTCTCCCCAACACAATTTTTAGTGGACTAATTGATACACTCCTATAATGATGTTTCCTTAATAGAAATTCCGTCACTATCACCATTATGTGATTCTCTTAATTCGAGATATGATAACAGTAAGAAATCTCAAGAAATATTTTAAAACGCGAAAGAGCGGACTGCTTGAAAAGCCTGGAATTGTAAAAGCGGTGGACAATATCGATTTTACTATCGGGCGAGGTGAAACGCTGGGCATGGTGGGAGAGAGTGGAAGCGGAAAGACAACAGCCGCCCGGTCAATTCTCAGGCTTATTGAACCCGATGGGGGAAGCATCACAATCAACAATACCGAAATCACAAGCTTAAACAGCAGCGAATTACGAAACTTTCGCAAAAGAATGCAACTGGTATTCCAGGATCCTTTCAGCTCACTCAATCCCCGGATGTCCATAGGAAAGATAATCACCGAACCGCTGCGCATCCACACATCAATGAGCAAAACCGAACTTCAGGAGCGGGGAGCAGAGCTGCTGAAACTCGTCGGGTTACAGGAGGATCAAACCGACCGGTATCCTCATGAATTCAGCGGAGGCCAGCGCCAGCGTGTCGGCATTGCACGAGCGATAGCCTTGAATCCCGATTTTATCATTCTCGACGAGCCGGTCTCTGCTCTTGATGTATCAATACAGGGTCAGATCCTCAATCTTCTCAAAGATCTTCAGGAAAAGCTCAACCTCACGTATCTCTTTGTGGCACATGATCTCGCAATCGTCGAGCACATGAGCAACCGTGTTGTGGTGATGTACCTGGGAAAGATAGTGGAGGAGAGCACACGGCATGAGCTGTATCGCGAACCGCTCCATCCCTATACGAGAAGCCTGTTACAATCGATTCCGGAAAACAAACCGGTGAAACACGGATTTTCGGTGCTCCCAGGTGAAATTCCATCACCCGAAAATCCGCCAGCCGGTTGTCACTTCCACCCCCGGTGTCCTGAAGCTCTAGACATTTGCAAAGACCAGTATCCATCGATGCGAGAATACAATGGAAGACGGGTTGCCTGCCACCTCTATTAAAAGAACTATTCTGTCAGAAAAGCGCCGATGATGAAAGTGCTCTTATCATTCACAGGCATACTCATATTCCTTCTCTTCCCGAATGGCCTCTTCTCCATTGAATCCGATCCCTATCTGAAAGATCTCCTTAAAAAAATTGAGAAGCCGCCACTCGATATACAGCCCCGTGAAAATCTCTATGTACGAAATGAGATCATCTTTGGAACCGGACACTCAAAAGCGATACAGGAGAATAACCGTGCAGCACAGCTCATGGAAAAAGGGGACTACACATCAGCAGAAAAGATACTCAGAAGCGCTTTGAGCCATGCCCCGCTCTTCTTCCCCTTTCACTATAACCTCGGTCTCTGCTTCATCCACCTGAATGAACTTCAGAGAGCACTGATACACCTCAACAAAGCGAAGAATATCTTCCCCGAATACGCAAAGACCTATTTACAGATAGGATATATATATCAGAGACTGGGAAACGAATCAAACGCCATCGACTCTTACCGGAAGGCCATTGAAACCAATCGGAAAGAACTGACAGCACTCGTCAGAATCGGTGACATCTACTTCAACCGAAGGCAGTATGAGATGGCAAAAAAATACTATGAGGCTGCTGTTTCCATCGACCATACCCTCCCGAACGGACTCCTCGGGCTCGCAAAGATACATTTTATTCGTGAAAAATATTATAAAGCACTCATCCTCCTGAAAACTATTGATACGACCGGCGAATATGATAAATCGCTTCACTACTACTATGCGGAGTGCTCTTTCAATCTTCAGGACTATCACACTGCCTATGAACAGTACAGCATGCTGCTTAAACATCGGAATGATAAATTCTTCCTCACCCACTCTATTGTGCTCATCAAGCACAAGCTCGACCTGACCAAGCGATTTATAGACCGATAAACCCGAAATCGAAGCATTTTTTCCTTGATTAATAAACAAATTTCAGTTATAATCCGGTGTAAACTGGTTCATTTCGTAATTTATGCCCATTAAAATTTAACATTTACTCCTGGGATGATTTGTCATAAGAAAAGAGCCCGAGGTTATCATGCA
>CAZZCF010000121.1:0-13624 GCA_964652955.1 uncultured Leptospirales bacterium | reverse complement strand
ATAAACTATATCACAATTTGGGTCTCGGTAAAAGACCTGCTCGTTCCGCAATTTCGGGAACTTTTTCTTCCCATTCTATTGCCATTATATGAATCCCGTGAACGCCGTCAATCTCTTTCAATCGTTTAATCGTCTCAACGCAGATGGTTATCCCCTCCTCCGGCTGCTTCTCCTTCTCAACGCTCTGCATCCGCTCAACCATCGCATCAGGTACATCCATGCCCGGCACTCTGTTCTTCATATACTTTGCCATCCCAACCGACTTGAAGGGTGTTACCCCCGCAAGAATGTGCACTTTTTTATGCAGGCCACGCTCCCTGACTCCCTCCATCCACTTCTCAAACTTATCGAGATTATAGATGCATTGCGTCTGAATGAACTCAACGCCCGCAGCGATTTTCTTTGCCAGCCGGGGGACACGCACCTCAAAGGGATCAGCAAAGGGATTCGCCGCCGCTCCAATGAACAGTTTCGGCACCCCATCCAGATCATCACCGCCGAGAAACTTCCCCTCATCACGCATATGCCTGACCGTCTGAATGAGCTGAACCGAATCAAGATCGTAGACATTTTTCGCCTTCGGATGATCACCAAAGTGCTGATGGTCACCGGAGAGGCACAGGATATTATTAATGCCGTGTGCAGCAGCGCCGATGATATCGCTCTGAATCGCAATCTGATTTCTGTCACGGGTAACCATCTGCATGATAGGATCCATGCCCAGCTGCTTCAAGAGAATACATGATGAAATGCTCGACATCCTCACCACCGAAGTCTGGTTATCAGTGACGTTCACCGCATCGACGGTATCCTTGAGCAGCTCCCCCTTCTTTCGAATAATATCAGGATTGACCCCTCGCGGGGGGCCACACTCCGAGGTGACAACAAACTCACCCTTCTCCAGTAGCTTCTGCAACCTGCTCTCAGTCGTCATAGCTTCAGATCCTCCCTGTCAATCCTTCTCGGACCACCGTCACGACTTGTCGACCAATCTTTAATCGGTACCACCTCCTCGAATATCTCCAGTGTTCCCAGTTCCTTCAACCGGTCGTAGATGAGCTGCCATACACAATCGATTTCCGGATTGATCTCGCATTTCCCGTTGCTCGATCCACCACAGGGACCGTTCATCAGACTCTTGGAGCACCGGGCGACCGGACAGATGCCGCCGGTTTTATCGAGAATGCAATTCCCGCATGCCTGGCACCGCTCCACCCAGACTCCCTGCTCGAGCGTTCCTCCGATGAAAGTGGTGTTGAGAGCGGGATAAATTGGTATTTTTCGATACCGCTCTGCAAGGAACTGGACACCGACACCGCAGGCCATGGATAGAACGGCATCATATTCATCGATATAACCGCGCAGCTCTTCAACATACTCATTATCGCACTGCCGCTCAATAGTCTCCTCACGTATCTCGATAGGATTCCCCTCTTTCTCTCTGGCAAGGCGGATGGCTGAAGAGAGAATCGATACCTCCTTCTCTCCCCCGGCGGAACAGACGGTAACACAGCCCCTGCACCCGACAACTAATATCTTCTTCTTATCCGATATCATGGATAAGACTTCTTCTATCGGTTTACCTTCACCAATGACCATTTCTCTCCTCCTTTCATGGTGCTCTATAATAGTATACGATGATACCCTATTGTACCTCAAAGCGTTCGGTTCCGATCTCCTGCTTCTTCGGCTTTATGGGGGTGGGGCCGAGCTCCCGTATCTTCTCCGTCATCTCCTTCGCATATTGAACAAACCTCGTCCCCTCGCCCGCGGAGAGATTATACATGGCGAGACGCTCGGGCTCTATGCCGATATGTTCCAGTATCCGCTTCACCCGCTCAACCCGCTTCCTCGCCCGCAAGTTTCCAGTGAGGAAGTGGCAGTTCCCCTCCTCGCAGCCGACGAGATAGACACCGTCGGCACCGGATTCAAAAGCCTTAAGCATGTGTATCTCGCTCACCTTGCCGGTGCAGGGAAGCTTTATTATCCTGATGTTCGCCGGATATTGCGCACGCATCGAACCTGCCAGGTCCGCGGAGGAATATCCTCAGTAGCTGCAACAAAAGGCGATGATAACTGGCTCAAACTGTTCCATAGCTCTCCTTCCTCCTCACTGCCTGACACTTCGCAATTATCTGCACATCCCGATAATTCTGCAGTTCGATTGCCTTGCCGGGACATTCGCTTGCACAGGTACCGCATCCCTGGCAGAGGGCCGGATTTATCTCGGCTACCCCCTCATCATTGATAAAGGGAACTCCGAAGGGACAGACCCGAACACAGGTCAGGCAGGCGGCACAGCGCTCGGGAATTACTCGAGCGATTATGCCTTTCGCCTGCAATTTGTCCTTTGAGAGAACGGTAACCGCCCGTGCAGCTGCCGCTGCCGATTGGGATATGGTTTCGTCGATAAGCTTCGGGAAATGTGCCATACCGCAGAGGTAGATGCCTTCAGTGGCAGAATCAACCGGCCTGAGCTTCATATGCGCTTCGAGATAGAAATTATCGTTGGTCAGGTTCACCTTCATAAGTGTTGACAGCTCCTCATTCTCCTGTGGGATGATGGCGCTGCTGAGTACCAGGAGATCGGGATTCAGCTTGACCCGGAGCCGCAGGACGGGATCATAGGCAACAACCGAGAGAGAATCACCCTCTTTCGTCACCTCCGGCTTCCGGTCGAGATCGTATCTGATAAAAACAATTCCCATCTCCCGTGCTTTCGTATAGTACTCCTCCAGAAGCCCGTAGGTTCTAATATCACGGTACAGTATATACACCCGGGCATCGGGATTGATCTCCTTTATCTTGAGCGCATTCTTAATCGCAACCGAACAGCATATTCTGCTGCAATAGGGTCGCTGCTCATCCCGCGATCCGACGCACTGTATCATCACAAACTCGTTGAGCGAATTCACCGAGTCCGGTTCAAGTGCTATCCGCCCCTCAAACTCCTTCTGGGTGAGAACTCGCTCGTCTTCGCCATAGAGATATTCAACCGGTTTTGTCTCTTCGCCCCCCGTCGCGAGGATGGCGATGCCGTGTTCAACTTTCATCGCCCGCATAGTGGGACCGACCAGGAGACTGGTAACGAAATTGCCCATATACCCCTCGAAGCCATCGATGACAGCATTCCGTATAACGGTAATCCGGGGCTCGGATTCAACTCGCTGAATCAGTCCCTTCAGGTATTCCTGTACATCATCTCCCTGAATCGTGTAGTAGATATCACGCAGATTCCCACCGAGCTCCTCCTCCTTCTCCACAAGCGTGACCTCAAATCCCGCTTCGGCCAGTTCCAATGCCGCCACCATTCCGGCATTTCCTCCACCTATTACCAGTCCGCGATGATTGACATCGATAGTCATCTCCTGCAGGGGAGTGAGCAGTTTTGCGTTGGCAACGGCCATCCTGACCAGATCCATTGCTTTTTCTGTCGCTTTTTCCTTTTCATGCATATGGACCCAGGAGCACTGATCCCGAATATTCGCCATCTCAAAGAGGTACTTGTTGAGCCCTGCCTCGCGAATGGTCGATTGGAAAAGGGGTTCATGCGTCTGTGGCGAGCAGGAGGCAACAACCACCCTGTTAAGATTATTTTCTTTTATTGCCTCACGAATCTTTCCCTGTGTGTCCTGGGAACAGGTGTAGAGATTTTGTTCAGAATGTACAACATAGGGAAGCGTTGCCGCATACTCCATAACCGCCGGGACATCAACCACGCCACCGATATTGGTACCGCAATTACAGACGAAGACCCCGATACGTGGCTCCTGTCCATTGACATCCTGTTCCTCCGGATATATGACCTCCTCAATCATGCTGCCCCGGGCAGGAGCGAGTGCACCACCCGCATACGCTGCCGCACCACTCGCCTGTGCCACGGTCTCCGGAATGTCCTTGGGCGATTGAAAGGCTCCACAAACGTAGATGCCTTCACGTGAGGTTTGCAGCGGTTCGAAGGTTGAAGTTTTACAGAAACCGTGTTTGTCCAGATCAATACCGATCCGGTCGCAGAGAGCCTTTGCTCTCTCCGAGGGCACCATCCCCACCGAGAGAACAATCAAATCGAACTCCTCCTCGATCCGTGCACCGGTCTCGTCAATATATCGTACAACTACGTTCTTCGTATCGGGTCGCTCCTCCAGGTTAGAGACCATACAGCGAATATACCGCACACCATATTCGTCACGCGCGCGTTCATAGTATGCGTCGAACTCCTTCCCGAAGGCCCTGATATCCATGTAGAAAATTGTAGGCTCTATCGTGCTGTCATGCTCTCGAGCGATTATCGCCTCCTTCGTCGCATACATGCAGCAGACCGAGGAACAGAAGTCGTTTCCGCATGAAACATCCCGGGAACCCACGCACTGTATCCAGGCAACTTTTTGGGGATGCTTCTTATCGAAAGGTCTGACGACCTGACCGCTGAAAGGTCCCGATGCGGAGAGTATTCGCTCAAACTCCAGGCTGGTAACCACATTGGCCAGCCGGCCATATCCGAACTGCTTTTTCAGACCCGGATCAAAGGTATCAAGGCCCAAGGCAAGGACAACGGATCCCACATCAATGGTGCGTTTAACGGGCACCATATCGTGGTTAATAGCCCCTGCGAGACAAGCTTCAACACACTGCATACATTCGGAGCAGATGCCACACTCGAGACATCTGTTCGCCTCTTCAAGTGATTGTTTTTCGTCAAATCCGAGCTGAATCTCGTCAAATCCCTTCACCCGCTTATCTGATGAGAGCGTAGGCATTTTCTGGCGGGGAGCTCGCCGAACATCGCTTATGTCAACTTCATATTCAGGGAACTCCAACTTTTCGGGCTTTGTGATATCACCGTATCTCAGATATCGATTCATGGCATACGCCGCTTCTTTTCCAGCAGCAATCGCCTCAATTGCCGTAGCAGGTCCGGATACGGCATCCCCACCGGCAAAGATAAAGGGTATCTCTGTTAAACCGCTATTGATATCTGCTCGTATGAAACCGCGAGCGGATAGTGTTACACCGTCACCATCAGTGATAAAAGAATCGTCAAGAGATTGTCCAATCGCGGGGAGCACTGCATCCACTTCAATAGTAAATTCAGAACCCGCAAGGGGAACCGGCCTTCGCCTCCCGCTTTCATCGGGCTCTCCCAGCTCCATCCGTATACACTCTATCGCAGAAACCCTGCCGTTCTTCCCGATAATTCTTGTGGGTGCAGAGAGATAGTGAAGAGTGATTCCTTCCTCCTCGGTATCGGCAACCTCCTCCTCATGGGCGGGCATCTCCTCCCGCGTACGCCGATAAATGATAAAGGCCTCATCTGAGCCCAGCCGCCGGGCGGTCCGTACCGCATCAATCGCCACATTTCCCCCGCCGACCACGGCAACGCGCTTCCCGAGAGAAATATTCTCTCCAAGGGAAATCCCTCTGAGATAATCGACACCGTGAATGACTCCCTCGAGATCCTCACCGGGAATGTCAAGCTTCCTGCTCTTCTGCGTCCCCACGCCGATGAATATCGCTTCATATCCCTCATCGCGCAGCTGTGAAAGAGTTATGTCAGTACCGACCTTCACACCGGTTCGTATCTCGACGCCGAGCTCGGTTATGGCCTCGATCTCAGCCCGTAAAACATCCTTCGGCAATCGGTAATCGGGAATTCCCATAGCAAGCATACCGCCCGGAACCGGAAGCGCCTCAAAGACCGTCACCTGATGTCCCTCAAGAGCGAGATAGTAGGCGCAGGTGAGACCAGCAGGCCCCGCTCCAACAACCGCTGCCTTCATGCCGGTTGGCTCCTGCTGCTCCGGAACATATCTGTCGTCCGACTGGAGGTCAAGATCCGAGACAAATCGCTTGAGATAATTTATAGCTACCGGCTCATCAACACGGCCCCGGGTGCATTTCTGTTCGCAGAAGCGGACACAGATCCGCCCGCAAACCGAAGGGAAGGGGTTGTCCATTTTAATCAGTTTCAAAGCCTCTTTATATTTTTGCTGCTTGATAAGCGCGATATATCCCTCCACATGAATGTGCGCCGGGCATGCCGCCTTACACGGTGCCGGACCCCGCTTCTCGATGGCAAAAGCATTGGGTACGGCCTGCGGATACAGTTTGTATACCGCTTTCCGCATACTGAGGCTCCCATTGAACTCGTCAGCGACCTCTATGGGACAGTTTTTGGTACACTCGCTGCATGCCGTGCACTTCTCGAGATCAATAAAGCGGGGCTTCTCGGTTAGGGTGACCGTAAAATTGCCAAGCGTTCCATCTATCTCCTCTACTGTTGTGTTGGTTATTATCTCGATATTTCTGTCTTTCCCAACCTCCACCAGCTTGGGCGATATGATACACATGGAGCAGTCATTGGTCGGGAAGGTCTTATCAAGCTGGGCCATCCTGCCACCAACGGCGGTTGACTCATCGACCAGGTATACCTTGTAACCGGCATTCACCAGATCGAGAGATGCCTGTATGCCGCCAATGCCGCTGCCAACGACCATAACGGCTCCAACGGGATCACTTGCGCGTCGTATATCTTCACTCATGGTTAATCTCCACAATCGTTACCTGATCATATTCAAAAAAGATTATTTTAAATAATCCGTAATACTGCCGATATCAATCTCATTCATTCCCAATTGAAGTGTTTCCGCATCGATTCCCAGAGACAGCCCGAGCAACTGCGTATAGAGGATTGAGGGGAGTGCACCATCTCCTCCCCGTTTTGAGAGCATCATATGCTGGACGGTATCGAATTGTAACTGACAGTACGGACAGGAGACGCAGACGTAGTCCGCCCCGCGCTCCTTTCCGTCTGAGAGCTTCTTCTGCATAATATCCATCGAGAGATCGTCATTGATGCCGAGCAGAGGAGCACCGCAGCAATCCAGCCTCTTCGACCACTCGATGCTCCGGGCACCTGTTACCTCGACAAGCCGATCGAAGATCTTCGGATCGGCGGGGTCATCGAACTGAACGATTTCACTCGGCCGCAGGGCATGACAGCCATAGTGTGTTGCGATGTTCAGCCCCGAAAAGGTTCTCTTCACCTTTTCGCTGAGCACATCAACACCAAGATCATGGAAGAGAACGGTCAAGAGGTGCTTGATCTCGATTGTTCCGGAAACGGCAGGCCCGTCCAGGGCTTCATTCATCTGATTCCTGAGAGTACTGTCATTCTTCAACTGATGTTCTGCCTTTTTAAGGCTTCCGAAACAGCACTTGCACAGGACGAGCATATTCAGCCCCCGTTCTTCGGCAAGGGCGATGTTCCGCGCTGACGAGAGCATATACGAATGTTCATCAAAATTCCTCATCGGATACCCACAGCAGTTGAAATCCGGAATATCGACCAGCTCAACACCGAGTTGCTCCAGAACCGCCCGTGCGGAGGCTTCATACTGTGGCAATCGTGCCGGAATCGTACATCCTAAGAATAATGCGTATTTCATAATCGTGTCCTGACCTACGAGAGATTAAATCAGAATTAACAAGCCCACTCCAATTCAGCTCATCCTCCCCAGACAAAAACGTTTGTGATCCGAAACAGTCACGGGCAGTTAATCAAAAAGCCCAGATCCTTTGCTCAACCAGAAAATTATCATTTCGTCCAAGCTCCCTCTTCCGGCAAGCTATCCCGCAGCACGCTGCCAGCGCCCCCGTGCTGGTCGATGCCTGCAGACTCGGGGTTATCACCCCTATCACTTATGCCCGCCGGGAAACCTCCTCTTCTTCTGAGTGCTTCATGCTCTCGGCGATGGCTATATTCTTAAGCTTGTAAAAAACATCAGCAACGTGTACTTGCTGTGGACAGTTCTCCTGACACTGATAGCAGGTCAGACAATCCCACAGCATCCTGGAACCGAGCGCGAGATCCTTAAGGCCGAGCACCGCAGCGTGTATTATCTGATGAGGCAGGAGCCCAAGCACCTCGATAGGATTATCGTAATTGCCGACCACTGGGCATGAGGTCGTGCAGGTGGAACAGCTGAAGCACTGGCTATAGGTGTTCGCATCGGTGGACATGCCCAGCTCATTCAGAAAGTCGGTATCAATATCAGCGTGCGACAGAACAGTATCGCTCTGCTGTATCTCATGAAGTTTTTCCGTGAGCACCCCTCTCGCCTGCTCCAGGGGGTGCCTGTATTCATCTTCGGGGAGACGCTCTCTCCGCAATCCACGGGAGAAGGAGAGTGGCGAGAGTACCGAGAGCAGCGGATAGCCGTTCTGTATGAGCAGCTCGCGAACTCCGAACCAGAGCTCTCGCAGATTGATTCCCGAAGGACAGACCACCGTACACCGGTCACAGTTGGTACAGATGTAAACGCCCTCCTGCAGTGATCTGAGCTCACTGTCTTTGAGCTTCCTGCCGTTGACGAGCGCCCGTATGTGCTGCATCTTCTCAGAGGGGAGAATATCCGAATTCCCCCGTACATGGAATGCGGCGAGCGCCGAACAGCGAAGGCTGCAGGTCCCACAGTGCGTACAGGCATCCAACTCCATAATCTGCCTTGTCGCAACATTTGCCGGATCGGACTCGTCAGTCATCACCGCACCGGCAAGGAGGCTCACCGGTGTCGCGATGATGTGAAACATCTTGCTGAAGGGGAGATAGGCAAGGGCAATGAATGATGACAGGAAGTGAATGTACAGCAGTATGGTCATCATATTCGCTTCATCCATCCCGCGAGCGACGGGCGTGATGAGTTTCGCAACAGCAAAACCGGTAAAGGCCCAGTGAGGTCTGGAATGGCAATCGGCACAGCTCATATCATGGATCTCCTTGCCCAGCCTGAGCGTCTCCACGTCAAAGCTGAGCTGCCGGGGGGAGACAACCGAAAACTCCTTCACCCAGTAGGCCTCCAGCGCGCGAAGCTGCTCCTCTCCGTCAGCTGCACCGTAATCCTTCACCATCTCCTGATACCGCGTGTATGAGGTGATCTTCAATCCCTCAAGAAGGATCCCCGACAGGATGATGATTATGATGATTACCAGCGCATAGACATCCATCGCATTGGTTGAGAGACGCGGCACCCTGCGTATAAAGCGACGGTAGAGAGCAATCACGATACCGACGAGCACGATCAGTCCGAAGAGATCCCGCAGGAACATGAAGGGATTAATTGTTGAGTAATACTCGGGATACAGCTTTACCGTTATGATCTTGTCAAGCGCGTGCATGAGGAGCAGGAGCGTAAAGCCGACATATATGAAGATGTGCATGATCCATCTGAGAAAATCCTCCCGGAGCGTCCTTCGCTGCAGGAGAACATCGAGGAGGAGGGCTTTTATCAGTGTGAAAATCTTAATGCTGAAAATCGTTTTCACTATTCCCGTGAGCGCGGTGCCTATCCTTCTGCCAAAAGATATTTTCACCGTCTCGATTCCCGCTTTTGCCGAAAACCATTTATAGAGCCGATAGAGTATCCCCAGCCCACAGATGACAAGCGACGCATATAAACTATACGTAAAAAACATCTGCTATCCTCCCACCGCTTCGAGAAAATCCGGCACTTTCGCTTCCCACCCGAGTGCGAGCAGGTGAACACCATCACAGAGATTTTTCAGTTCTCGAATCAATCCGGTGGTGATAGCGATACTCTCCATAACTTTATCGCCCGCCGAATAGAGCCGATCGATGATCTCATCGGGAACGGTAACATTTTCGACATGGCGGTTCAGGTACCGTGCGGTCGCCACGGATTTCAACAAGATCAGCTCTGCAATGACCGGTACAGAATAGTGCTCCTTTACCTTCTTCACAAAGGGCTCAAAGGACTTCAGGTTAAATATCGGTGTCGTGATGAAAAACGCTGCTCCACTCTCGAGACGTTTCCCCATCAATTCAATCTCCGCATCGAGCGATTCCCCGGAGACATGGGCATTCATGCTCATGCCGACATTAAATCTCGGTGAAGTATCGAGCTCATTCCCCGCAAAATCAGTCCCCCGCTGTAATCCCGCAAGGACGTCGAGAAAGGTATCACAATCAAGCTCATTGACCGCCTGTGCTTTCGGGTGATCGCCGAGTTGAATATCATCCCCTTCGGAAATAAAAATATTCTCAATTCCAAGGGCAGCTGCACTCAGTGCATCTGACTGCAGGGCCAATACATTCCTATCCCTGCACGATAAATTACAGATGACATCAACCCCTGTTTCCTTGAGGAGATAGCTCATCGTGACCGGTCCCAGCCGCATAACCGCGCTCGGCATATCGGCCACGAGCAACGCATCCGCCCTTCCCTTCAGCAGATTCGCCGTCTTCACCACATTCGACACATCGCTTCCTTTCGGGGGGGTAATCTCACAGAGTACCACAAATGTGCCGTTTTTCACGCTCTCGATAAATCCCATAATTCCCCTCAATCATGATAAAAGTTAATCTCCGACAGGCAGTTCAATAATGAACTTTGTTCCCTCTCCAACCGTGCTCTGAATATTTATGGTACCACCATGATCTTTAACGATACCATAAGACATGCTCAAACCCAGGCCGGTGCCCTTCCCGATATCCTTGGTGGTAAAAAAGGGATCGAAAATCTTATTGATGATATCTTCCGGAATGCCACACCCGGTAT
Source organism: uncultured Leptospirales bacterium (assembly GCA_964652955.1). GTDB lineage: Bacteria > Spirochaetota > UBA4802 > UBA4802 > JAKQUI01 > CAZZCF01. Next base: position 3,050 of record CAZZCF010000121.1, on the reverse strand, counting down.
CGGTAAAGGTTATCTCGGCAATATTTTTATCCTTCTCATAGTGCGTTTCTATCGTGAAGGTCCCCTTCTCCCCCATTGCATCCACGGCATTGAGTATGATATTAATGAAAACCTGGCTCAGACGAGCACTGTCGCATTTCACCAGGGGGAGCTCCGTATCCAGAGTCTTTATAATCTTTATGTTATGGAAAATAGCCTGATTCTCCAGGAGCGACATCCCCTGCTCAATCAGGCGATTGATGTCAGTGAGCTCCATTGTGCTGTCTGTCTGCCGGGAAAACTCAAGCAATCCCTTCACGATATTCTTGCAACGAGTCGCCTCTGAAACAATTCTCTTAAGATCATCCCGCTTGTCGTCATCCTCACTGAGATCTTCGAGAATCATGTTCGCAAATATCATGATACCGCCCAGTGGATTGTTAATCTCATGAGCAATGCCAGCAGCGAGCTTCCCCAGTGAAGACATCTTCTCAGACTGGAGAAGCTGCATCTGTGTTTCCTCCAGCTCCCGCTGCATACGCTTTCGCTCCCGAAGATCCGAGAAGATACCGACGCTTGCAATCTCCTTGCCATACCGGTCGTAGACGATAGCGGCGGTGAGATTACACGGAATCTCTTCGCCATCTTTTTTCAGGGCAATCGCCTCAATGGCCCCCATCTTTCCGACACCGCCATACCCGGGGCTCCTGAGCATTCGCATAATCTCACGGGCGAATCCCGGCCGATAGATCTGCGTGATGTGCACATTCTCAATTGCTTCCCGCCCAGTATAGCCAAAGAGTTCTTCAGCACTTTTATTGAAAATAATAATATTCCCCTTCATATCAACGGCAATAATCCCATCAACAGAGCTATCAATCAGATTCTCGAGGAACTCGTTTGTCTGCATGAGGCTGTTCTGAAGCTTCTTCTCTTCGGTTATATCGTGCAGATAAACATAGAGCTTCTTCTGATCACCCCCCTCGATGGCTTTGGTAATGCACATCTCGACAAGATACTGATTCTCCTTACCGAAGACAACGCTCCGATCCGAGTAGTAGCAGAGGCTCTCGTAACTCCCCTCTCGATGATAGGCATCCTTCAGGAATTCAATAACCCGCTGATCATTGATGAACTCCCGAAAATCAGTCCCCTCGATGTTCTCAATTGAATCGGCTATCATAACCGTTGCGGCCGAGTTGGCAAATTCAACATTAAAATTCTCACCGAGTACAAATATTGCATCGACGGCAAGCTCAATGGTTTTCCGAAAGCGTGATTCAAGCTCAATTGCCTGGGCGGTTACGGTGGTGAGCTTAGAGAAATCCTCAACGACAATCGATTGTATGGTGCCGTCATCTCCCCGTATGGGAAAAGCACGTACATAGCAATTGCTAATCCCGAAATGATTCGAAAGGCGCATATCCAGGGATCGGTTCTCACGCAACACCTCTGGTATGGGGCAGGCGCCAGGGACTCCAGCATGTTCACACTTAAACTCCACGACGCACTTTTTGCCGATGCTCTGATCCCGCTTGAGATTATAGAATTCCTCCGCGGCATTGTTTAAATACTCAATGCGGTAATCAGCCGAAATGACAACGATAGGAGTGGATACATGTTCATAGAGCTGAAAGTACGGATATTTATGATCGTCTGTCTTATCGTTCTCCTGAACACCCTTTTCCATACTATCGGAATTCCCGTGAGCGTTAGAGATTCCCACTCCTTAAACATTCCTCTATGTTAAAGATACGGTAATTCCCCGAAGACTCGTTTCTGAAATTACCCCAGTGCGTGCTGCCCTTATACGCACATGCGTACAGACTGAATTTCTCGTATCAATTTCAGACAAAAAACCGAACAAAGAGATACTCTCAATAAAGAGCTCAAAAAATGATATATGTATTCTCATTATAACGGGAACATACCTCTCAACACGGTGAGAGATCATACAGGTGTGCGGAAAAGCAAAACAACCTGTATTCCATCAGTATGCTACAAAAAAATTTAATTGTTACTAACCACAATAATATTCAATTAAAATAAAATGATGAATTTCACCCTCTTCTAGTGGTTAAAAACCGACCAGTTGGTTTAGAATACACCATAAAGAAAACGGCGTCAACATTTTTTTATCGTAATAATTTCAACTGCAATGCAGATCGCGGGATAAGATCCCCGGGAAAAGGCCCTTTCTTTCTGGACAGAAGGAAAGCGGTACAGGTAGTGAAGAGATGCAGATGCGAACAGTGCAGAAGATACGTGTTGACCAGCGGATGTGATCGTGGTGTATATGATGTCAGGGGAAGACAATTCTTACTGATGAAGAGCCCTGATGCTGATGCATCAATCAACCTGTTTCTTGCATCGACTGCATATAACGGCTTTAGAATTTTCCGAAACGAGCAGGCCGTTCTCATTGAGCTCTTCCAGAAAGTAGAGGAGCACATGTATTATCACCCGCAACCGCTCATCACATTTCTCATAGGTGACAAAATCCTCTATCTCCTCTATTGATTGAATATACCCCATTCCACTATAGAAAGTATCGAATACCACTCCCAGCACATCATCATAATCATCTTCCGAGACGCCGATTCCTTCCAGGATTCTCCCTGCAGAATAATCATACTGAGCCATAAACCTTACCTCGTTATGTACCCGACCCCCATAAACCACCGTGAAATATCCCCCTGCAGAGTCGATACTGAAATCACTGTAAAGGGGATATTTTTCTTCTCATGAGCGGATGCCGGATTGTTTTAAAAAATCACCGCTTATTCAGACCATCATGGCGGAGAAGATCTCCTCTCCTTCCCATACTGCTCTGAGGTATAGACGTGCAGACTGACAAAAAGCACAATGCACCTTCATGCTCTGGTGCTAATATACGGCTATCGAACAGGAGAGTCAATAACTGAACGGATGATATTCGGTTTTTTTCATTATACCATACAGAGATATCACAATTTCTCAATAAGATATTTTTCACCGCAATCTGCATGAGAAGCGGAAAGTTTTCATCACCCTCACAATATTTGAACGACCCGTTTCGAGGTGCCCACCTG
>CAZZCF010000120.1:0-13627 GCA_964652955.1 uncultured Leptospirales bacterium | reverse complement strand
GTCCTGGTTGCAATAGAGATCCTCGGGTTTTTGAAATTGTATATTCAGATCCGAAGCAAATTGCGTTGCAAGCTCCATGTTCAGATTGATAAGTGCGGTGATATACTTACGCCGGTCACCCACAACAACGAACTGTTCAAACAGCGGATTAACCTTGAAATGATTTTCAATCTTCTGCGGAGCAATCTTCTTTCCGCCTGAGGTTATAATCATGTCCTTCTTCCGGTCGGTAATGACGAGGTACCCGTCCGCAGAAACAACACCGATATCACCCGTGCGAAGATACCCATCGGAGGTGAAGGATTCTCTCGACTCATGTTCCATCTTCCAGTATCCCCCGAAAACCGTATCGCCGGCAATGAGAATCTCACCATCCTCTGCGATGCGGAGATCAATGCCGGCAAGCGGCCGTCCAACTGAACCGATCTTAAAATCATCTACCGTGTTTGTTGCGATATAACCGCATGCCTCTGTCATGGTATATCCCTCAAGAATGCTGATACCCGCTGAATGGAAAAAATCGAGTATCTCATTTGCCGTCGGCGCTCCGGCTACATAGATACACCGGAGACATCCGCCGAGCGCATTATGCAGCTTCCTGAAAATCATCTGATGCGCGATCTTATATTTCAATCGAAGCATTCTCGTAATGCCGCTATGCGCCTCACGGTTCCTGAGCATCCTGCTGCCGATCTCTTGAGACCAGTGAAATAATCTCTGTTGAAGTGAAGATTGGCGCTCCACCCTGAAGAGAATTCCCCGATAGAGAATTTCCAGAAATTGCGGGACCACAAAGAGCACGGTAGGCTTCTTCTGCTGAATATCGCTGAAGAGAGTATTGAGATCCTCCACATAGTGTATGGTGAAGCCGTAGGAGAGCCCATAGAAGTGTACCATGCGCTCATAGATGTGGGACAAGGGAAGAAAACTGACCACCCTGTCCGTCTCAGCACAGAGAGGTGGCGAAAGGGTCCCAAGCATTTTCAGCGCCGCCACAATGTTCCCGTGTGATATCAGAGCTCCTTTCGGAAAACCCGATGTTCCGGGTGTATAGATGCAGGTTGCAACATCATCGGGGGTTATCTCGTCGGCAAGTCGTTCAAAGAAATGCGGATCTTCCGCATGCTTCTCAGTACCGGCAGCCATGAGATCCTCAAAAGTCATAACATTACCGGTGCATTCGCACTCGGCAGTATCAATTACGATAATCCGCTCCAGCCCTGGGTATCGCTCGCATGTATAGAGAGCCTTCTGAAGCTGTGATTTATCCTCGACGATAATCACCTTCGCATCGGCATTACTCACATAATGTCTGACCTCCTCATCGAGTAGTGAATGATATGAGGGAACAACAATACCGCCTATGCCGAGAATCCCCATGTCCGCATAGAGCCATTCGAGCCGGTTCGTCGAGAGGATACACACCCGATCGCCCTTTCGGATGCCTAGTGCCCAGAGGCCCAGTCCCACAGCACTGCTCCGCTCATACAACTGATTCCACGTGGCTCCTTCCCAGTTCCCCCCTCTCTTTTTTTCCACAGCAATGCTATCGCCATACTGCTGTGCGCTCTCCCGAAATATATGGTTGATCGTTCCATCCATTTACCAACTCCCCTCATCAATAATAATAAAAAATAATTGCACCGGCGAGAAGGAACATTCTTCAATTTCACCAGCCTTCCATAATAATTGAGGATATATTAAATCTCTACAGTCAAACATCAGTGTTATCAACCTTTTTTTATCAACAGCTCTCCAATATGCTCACCGGAAATGCTATTTTCGGTATCACTGAGATATAACAGGTTCAAGCATGCCATGGTGCCCTCTTTTCCTCGGTTTGCAGCTTCGAGGTCAGCGAAATGATACCGGATCTCTTATAAGCGAGAGCCTCCCGACAGAAAAATAATTTTCGTACGGAGCATTTTCATAAAGTATGTATTTCTGCCTGATAAATTTTCAATAATAAAAGTTTTATTGAAGATACATTGAAGGAATGAATGGTCACAGGATAGTGCAGCGGGACGCACCGGGCAGTTGAGGGGGAAGATAAGAAAAAGCATGAAGTGGAGCTTCTCTCAATTTGTCAGATTTTCAGATTTTTTATTCGTATACAATGCTTCAGTTCTTTCACGATCATTTATACCGTGGAGATAGCATCTCCTTAACAGGAATAGGACTATCATACTATCGCTTCATCGCCCGATGCACGAGCTCGGCGATGTCCAGCACCTCAAGTTGAATTTTGTTTCTCCGCACGTAGGTGTTCATGGTTCGCACGCACTGCTGACAGGAGGTTATCACGGCGCCTGCGCCGGTGGAGAGGACTTCGTCAATTTTTTCGCCGGCGATTTTCGCAGAGAGCTCAGGATCTATCATCTCCAGATTGCCGCCCCCCCCGCAACACTGGCAGTTCTCGCGGTTTCGCGGCAATTCCACCAGCTCAACGCCGGGGATAGCTCGAATGATCTCCCGCGGTTCATCAAAGATACGTGCGCCGCGGCCGAGATCGCAGGGATCGTGATAGGTGACCGTCATGGGAAGCTCGGCAAGAGGAAGACGCCCATCACGCAGCAGCTCCACGAGGAATTCTGTCACATGCTTTATCTGCACGACATGGGGATAGTGCTCACGCCACATCTGATAGCAGGTAGGACAGGCGAATATGACCTGACGAGCGCCCCTTCGCTTCACTGCATCGATATTGTGAGCGATACTCTCTGCCGCTTCATCGAAGAGACCGGCCCCGAACAGGGGAAAGCCGCAGCACCACTCATCCTCACCGAGGAGGGTAAAATCGACGCCGGCATGATCCAGTATCTCTGCAAGCGCCATCGGTATCTTCTGCGCCATGGGGAAATATGATGCAACACAACCGGTAAAGTACACTATCCCGGCATGATCCCTGATAAAGCCGTGTGCCGGCCTCTCGCGAAGGAGATCCACCCAGTCAGCCCGCTCTTCATTATCCTCGGCGAAAACATTGTGGCTCTCCCTGAGATTGTCGCGTATCGTGAATACCTTTTCGGGACACGCATCCGAATGGGCCATGTCGCTTCTGACCGTCAACCAGAGATCACGGAGCCCTATTCCCACGGGGCAAACCTCCTGGCATCTCCCGCAGAGAGTGCAGCGAAAAACCGTCTCCCCGTACTCACGCAATCGCTCCGGTGAAAGTGTTTTTCCGAGCATTCGATTAAGGCAGCCGAGGAGCGCGCTTCTCAACCGGTTTATTCTCTTGAGCTCGGTGATACGATAATACCCCGAGAGGAATCCATCGCGCGATGCCGAAACGGCAGGACAGACATCGACGCAGAGGGAGCACCCGGTGCACGCCTCCATCGCGATGAGCTCGCCGGCGCGGTATCTCATCTTTCTATTTTGCATACTTCACGATTTCCGCGAGAAGCCACTTCTCAACTGCATCGGCGCCGTGAATAAGATTTTCGACTTCACTCATATCGTCGGGCTTGATCCTGAACATCCACCCCTTCCCGTAAGGATCCTCGTTAATCAGCGTCGGGTTGTCCTCGAGCTCTTCATTCACCCCGGAGATCTCACCGTTGACCGGAGCATAAATCTTCCCCAGCCACTTCCCCGACTCAACCTGGGCGAACTTCTTTCCGGTAGCGAGCCGTTTTCCGACAAAGGGTAATTGCACGTAGACGATCTCCTCAGCGAGCTTCTGGGCAAAATCATCCATACCCATAATCAGCTCATCACCATCGATTCGAATCCAGTAATGGTTCTCCTCATAGTAGAGCTCTTCAGGCATAGTATATCCTTGAATATCCATTATCGCTCCTCCTTTAATTTCATATTGGCACCTTAATGCGAAGGTTACTCTCACACTGTAAAAAATTCCGACTCGATTAACAGCGTGCGATGAGAGTGAATAGTGATTGGTGACAAGTGATTCGTTTCCCCCATTACATAATCCCCATCACTATAACGAAATTGATATGCTCTTAGCCCGCCGAAGGCGGGCAGAGAACAATGATTTCATACTTTCTGGATGCCGTCTCAGCATGTTGAACTGATAACAAATAACTGATAACTAATCCCATCCTGTAATCCTGTCAAAAATCTTTTCAATTTACATTCAATTCTTGCCCGCTATTATTATTTAAAAAAAAAATAATGATCACTATTTAACCCTCAGTTTCCCAAAAATTACCGCAAACGCCGCTCCCGCTCGTTGAGCGCGCGCATCACCAGCACAATCGGTGCCATAACGATATGAAATAACCTGCTGAAGGGGAAGTAAGCCACCAGGATACCGGTGAGGATTGCATGAGCATACCAGACATATCCGTAGATATCGGACAATCCGGAGATCCCCGAAAAGAGAAGAGCAATACCGGACCCGATAAAGGCATCGAAACCGCGATGACCGGTCATGGCAATGCGCATCCCCTCCAGAATAAACCCGGCAACGAGCAACCCACCGATGAGACCGAATGCCAGCCAGTCGCGTCCCGGCAGATGGGGAACTCGCTCCTGTCTCGCGCTCCTGATGACCGCAAGGAGTATCCCGCTGATAATCAGGAACCCGGTCAGCTCGAAAAATAACGCGGTGACGGGGTGATTCTTGTCCAGCATCACCCATACGAACGAATACGTGGGAGCACAGCTCGAAATGATAAGCGCAAGAAGCCCCCAGGAGAAGCGGAGAACTATGGGAAAGAATATAAGAGCGTGTATTAACCAGCGAATCCCTGATTGCTGAAAGAGCCTCCTCTGGAGAAGCGCATCAAAGAAGAGGGCTTTCAATACCGTAACCGCCTTTGACACGATACTCACCGAAGCGCGCTCGACAGCCTCACGTCCATCTCCACCCTCCTCACTTCCCCGCGCACCGGTGAACCAGAGAGAGGCAAGGAAAACAACACCGACAAGGAAGGCTACGAGTGAGAGAGCCGTTACCGGATCGGCTGCAACGAGGCTTGCAGTATGACAGGGCATGCAGATAACGCTTTTTGCCGGAAGCACGAGAGAAGCGGCTCCTGTTACATTGCCAGGATGATGACATCGCTGGCAGAATCCCCTTTCATTCCCCTGCATCATATTGTGAACGGTGACGGGCTCCTCAGACACTCCCCGCCAGGTAATCCGACCGGTAAGAGGATTCCGTACAATATCCCCGCGGAGGTGGCATGCCTCGCAATCAACCGTCAGATGTGCATCATGGGAGACCTTCTCGGGATGGGGTGTATGGCAGTGACGGCAGTCCCGCCGCTCCTGCTCATTATGTTTGAATGCTGCCGCCTGCGAGTGACAGGAGAGGCAGGAGATCCCGGCATGAGAAGAGCGCCTGTATGCGTTAAAATCCAGAATCGGCGGCCTCACCTCTTCAGATGTTATGCTCCGTCCGTGACAGGAGAAGCAGAAATGCGTTACCTCATCGGCATTCTGGCCAGACCGATGGCATGACATGCACCGCGAATCAACAGCGGATAAATCCGGCAGCTTCTTCCGCTCGGCATGGCATGCATCGCACTGTTTATGGCGCAGCCAGGGAAAAGCAAAATCGGTAAACTCTGTCAGGGAAAATCGATAATGGGGATCATGACAGCGTATGCAGGAGGCGTCCTTTTCAACGATTATCATGCCGCCATGCAATCCGTCTTTCAGTTCTGCCGGTACATCAGTATGGCAGCTCGTGCACTGCTTCAGTCTGAAAAAGGAGTTACTATCTTTGTTAACAGCAGATGGATCAGGATGGTCATTGCGATTAACAATATCGCGATGACAATCGGCACAGGAGAGCTGTCCGTGCATTGAGATATGAAATCGCCGGTGATCGATCAGCCAGCCCCCATCGGATGAGGAAGCCAGCGAAACGAATAACAGGGAACAGAAAAGTATTATCCAGCTTCTCATTACGCTCCTCTAAGTGAAATCAGTCCCACGCTCCGTAATCTCTTCCCATTCGTTTTCAATTCTGTTCAAATCATTGTAACCCATTTTTCATCTTTTTAGCGCGCACAGGGATTGAAACATCTCCTCGGCCCGGTACGAGCTGCGAACCAGCGGTCCTGACGACACGCCGATGAAACCGAGCTCATCCGCTCTTCGAGCCCATCGATGAAACTCATCGGGGTGGTAGTATTTCATAACGGGAGCATGCGTACTCGATGGCGAGAGATACTGCCCGATGGTGAGAGCGCAACAACCCGATCGCTTCAGATCAGCGAGCACGATATCAATCTCCTCATCGGTTTCACCGAGCCCCAGCATGATACCCGATTTTACGTGAAGCCCCTGCTCGGCGGCATATCTGAGGATCGCAATCGATCGCTGATAATTGGCCCCTGGGCGTATCGCCGGATAGAGGCGGGGCACGGTTTCAATATTGTGATTGAGAACATCCGGCGCCGCATCGAAAACCTTCTGGAGCGAATCGAGCAGGCCCCCGAAATCGGGAATGAGCACTTCCACGCTTACCTGCGGATTCATACCTCTGAGAGCTTCTACTGTCCGAACAAACTGATCCGCACCGCCGTCGGGAAGATCATCTCTCGTTACCGAGGTAATCACCGCATGTCGAAGACCGAGCTTCTGAACCGCCCGGGCTATATGAACCGGCTCCTCCGGATCAACGGGAAGGGGGTTCCCCGAATCAACGGCACAAAAGCGGCAATTTCGCGTACATCGGTTGCCCAGGATCATGAAGGTGGCTGTTCCCCGCTGAAAGCATTCAGGCAGATTGGGACAGCGGGCGCTCTGACAGACGGTATGCAGAGCATTCTGACTGAGCAGCTTCTCCATTTCGTCAATCGCCTGTTGCGACGGTGAACGGAGTTTCAGCCAGGGGGGATGTCCGGATACTTTTCCGATTTTTTCATCAGGATGATAGCCGAAGATGCGAATAAAGTGTTCAGTAACACGCTCCTTCACTTCAACCATGTCGACAGCACATCTCAACTCTTGAGCCATGGAGGTCGTGCGCGCACCGGGGTGGCCGCAGGGAACTATCATGCCAAAGAGCGAAAGATCGGTATTCACATTCAACGCAACGCCGTGGTAGGATATTCCCCGCTTCACTGCCAGACCGATAGAAGCTATCTTCGCCTGCTCCACCCATATCCCCGGTTCGCTCCCGAGCTCTGGATGCAGACCATAGCTTTTCAGGACAGCGACAAATACCTCGAGGAGATCCCGCACAAACCGATGAACATCTCCTCCCCGAATCTTCACAATCGGATATACGACAAGCTGTCCAGGACCATGAACGGTGGTCATTCCTCCGCGATTCACCTGACAGACCTTTACCGATCGCCGATGGAGCATCTTTTCGGGAACGAGCAGATCGCTGGATGAGCCGCTTTTCCCAATTGTTACGACTGAAGGGTGCTCCACGAATACAAGCCGATCCGGAGACCGATCGTCCATCCGCTCCTCAAGGAACATCTTCTGGCGATGGAAGGCCTCCTCGAAGTCCAGGAGCCCCCAGTCGATTACTTCAAGATCCTGTTCGCCTGTTGCCATAGAATCGAGTCTCACCGCTTCGGCAAATAGAGCGCCCACCCTTCGGCATCACGGGCCGCATCGACAACAACTTCAGAATAGGTCGGATGCATTCGGATGCTTCTCGCCAGATCGCCCGCCGTGGCTTCAAGCTGCATTGCCAGAACAGCCTCGCCGGCGAGCTCCGTTGCATTTATGCCTACAATATGGACCCCGAGTATCTCGCCATACCGGGCATCGGAGATTATCTTCGTCGCGCCGCTCATCTCATTCCGGCACATCGCAAGGCCGTTTATCGAATTGGGGAAGACGCCAACTGCAAGATCGAAGCCCTCCTTCTCGGCTTCCTCCTCCGTGAGGCCGACGGCACCGAGCTCGGGGATGGTCCAGAGACCCCGCGGAACCAGCCGAGAGGAAAAGGTGCTCTTCCCTCCCATTGCATTTTCAGCGCCGACAATCGCCATGGAAGAGGCTGCATGGCTCAGCATCCACCCTCCCGCCGCATCTCCGATGGCATAGATACCACTGACCGAAGTCTGTAGAGCCTCATTGACGAGTATACTCCCATCAGCATTCAACTGTACGCCAGCTTCCTCAAGACCGATCCCGGCGGTATTGGACCGACGTGATGATATCAGCACCCTGTCAACCGTGACAGTCTTCCCCTTGGAGCCGGCAAGCTCACATTCGAACTGCTTTCCCGATTTCTTTACCGATTCGAGGGTGAGCCGCGGCATTATATCAATCCCCTGCTCCTTGAGCATCTGTGTAATCCGCTGGCTGGAGTCGTGATCCTCCCTGGGGAGAATTCTCCTCTCGTTGGTCGCAAGGGAAACCGTTGCGCCGAAGGAATTGAGCACCGCGGCCATCTCCACCTCGACGGGACCGCCACCCCAGACGAGCACCGAAGCGGGAACCTCCGTCATCTCGAGAACCTGATCGCTGGTCATTATCGCTTCAGCAAGACCCGGGATGTCGGGGATGGAAAGAGAGCTCCCCGTTGCGATGATAATGCTCTTCCCCTCGACAACCTTCCCCTCAACTGAAACCTCACGAGGGCTCTTCAGAACAGCCCTTCCCCGTATGACTTCGACACCGTTGTTGCCGAGAAGGCCCTCCATGCCCATCCGTATGTCGCCGGCAACGCCTTTCGTGCGTTCCACAACCTTTGCAAGATTCTGCTGCTCGATGCTCATCTGTATACCGAACGCTTCCGCAAGACGGGCACTGTGGAGCAGATACGCCGCCCGCAGCCATATCTTGGTCGGGATGCACCCCCTGTTCACACAGGTGCCTCCGATCTCCGCGGCCTCAACCAGCGACACCGAGCCTCCCAGCTGGGCAGCACGTATCGCCCCTGCATATCCTCCCGAACCGCCACCGATGACAATCACATCTTTCATGTCGATAACCCCACTCAAATATGCGCCGGCAGAGTACCCGCGCGTTCAATAGTAAATAATATCACGCCGCACGCTCCGCTCAGAGGAGCAGGAGCTCGGGATGCAGCATATAATCGTGCATCTTCATCAGGAACATGCCGACCGGCGCCCCGTCGAGAACACGGTGATCAAAAGTCAGCATCACCGCCATCATCGGCCGTACGCAGAGCTCCCCGTCACGGACTGCCGGCCGGTCGACTATGGCGCCTGTTCCCAGAATAGCTGACTGCGGCTGATTGATGATAGGCGTCGAGACGGACCACTCGGAGCTGAAGACTCCCATATTGGTAATGGTAAAGGTGCCTCCCACCATGTCATCGAGGCTGATTGTCCCCGTCCGCACCTTCTCCATCAATCTTTGCCGCTCCCTGCTGATGGCAACGAGGGACTTCCGGTCCGCATTCCGTATCACGGGGACCATGAGCCCGCTCTCCCTTATGCCATCGCCGATGGAAACCGCAAAGCTGACGTTGATATCATCCCACATCCTGATCTCATTCTCAATTAAGCTCGAGTTGACCAGGGGAACCTCCCTGAGCACCCGGGCCGCGATGAAGATGAATATGTCCGTATACGATATCCTCACCCCGATAGAGTTCTCCCGCTCGAGCAAGGAGGAGCGGAGCTTTATCATCTCTGTCATATCGATCTCGCCCATGGTGGTAAGCTGCGCGGATACCTGCAGGCTCCGGATCATGTGATCGGCGATGACCTTTCTCATCCCGGTGAGGGGTATTGTCTCCTTTACCCGCTTCCCGTCGATGACGTCGCCGCTCGGAGGAATCGACGGAATCGCTGCCTCCTTCGGCGATTCGATCGCCTTCAGAACATCCTCCTTCACGATCCGCCCTCCGGGACCGGTTCCCGCAATCGTCGCGATGTCAAGATTGTGCTCCTCCGCTATCTTCCGCGCCAGCGGCGATATCTTAACCCGCCCCCCCTCGCGGGCGGGAGCCTTTTCCACAACCGGTGCAGCAGCAGCCGCTCCAACTTCAACCGGCTTCGGGGAAGGACGCTCTTTCCGAAGCTCCTCGAACTCATCCTTTGTTTCGGCAATAATCCCGGCAACCTCGCCGCACTTGAGCACCGTGCCAACATCGTGAAGAATAATCAGATACCCCGCCGTACCGGCTTCTATCTCATGTGAAACCTTCTCGGTATCGATCACCAGCACTACCTGCTCGGCTTCGACTCGATCACCTTCACGCGCCTTCCACTCCGCAAGCTTCGCCTCCTCCATCGTCATGCCTAATTTCGGAATATATATATTCTCAGCCATTATTCCTCTCCCCTGCTCTGAATTAATATACGATATCGCTCCATCACGATGTCAATTCCTCAATAGCGGCAACTATCTGATGCGGCTGCGGGATAACGTACTGTTCCATCAGCCCGCCGGCAATCGGCATATTTGCCGCGCATATCCGCTTGACAGGGGCATCGAGATAGTCGAAGGCTCTCTCCACTATCTGCATGCCGATCTCCGCGCCGACGCCGCAGCGCTCGGTATCCTCATCGACGACAATCGCACGACCGGTCTTCTTTACCGATTCGATGATAGCATCGATATCCAGTGGCTCAAGCGTCATCGGATCAATCACCTCAATGCTCACCTTCCCCTCGAGCTCCTTGGCAATATCGAGAACGAGCTTGCACATGTACGAGGTGGCAACGACGGTTATATCATCACCCTCACGCTTGATATCAGCCTTGCCGAAGGGGATGAGATACTCTTCCTCCGGTACCTCACCCGATTCCATCATGAGCTTCTTGTGATAGAAGTAGATGACCGGATTGTTATCCCGTATAGCCGTTTTCATCAGACCCTTTGCATCATAGGGCGTGACCGGAAGGACGAGCTTTAATCCCGGATTATTGAGAATCAATGACGAAGGGATATGTGAGTGCTCCGGACCCACGCGAAAGCCGCCACCGGCGATTCCCATGAAAACACAGGGCGCATTCACCTTCCCCCCCTGCGCGAAGTACTGCTGGGCTGCCTTCAGGAGGATCTCGTCAGCGGCGCAGTATATGAAATCGGCGAACATCAGATCGCAGACCGGACGAAAACCCGCCGTTGCCACGCCAACGGTCGCACCGGTAACCGCATTCTCGCTCAGCGGCGTATCCATCACCCGTTCGGGACCGAATTTCTGAATCAGCCCGGTCGTCACCATAAAGGTTCCTGCCTGACAGTTCTGCCCCATAACGAAAACAGTCTCGTCACGCTCCATCTCTTCTGCCAGTGCTTCATTTATCGCTTGCCAGTAACTCAGTTCTCTCATAATTGCACCTCCCTACTCTGCATAGACAATCTTCTGGAGAATAGCGGGATCGGGTGCCGGACTCTCCAGGGCAAACCGCTCGGCCTCTTCACATTCAGCATCCGCCTCTCCGTTTATTCGCTCAACATCCTTCTCGGTTATAACACCGTCTTTCAGGAGCTTCTCCTCAAAGAGCTTCACCGGATCCCGCTCCCGCCACTTCTCAATCTCCTCGGCGGGTCGAAGCTCGGCGTGAGACCAGTCGGGCCTTCCTTCAGAATGAGAGCGGTACCGGTATACTTTACACTCAATAAGTGATGGCCCTTCTCCGGCCCGGGCCCGTTCCACCGCTTTGTCCACTGCTTCGACAACGGCCAGCACATCCATACCGTCAATCACCTCGCCGGGCATATTATAGGATCCGGCCATATCGGCAATATCCTCGACGGCACAGGCATCCCTGACCGGCGTGAACTGTGCCATCTGATTATTTTCGACGACCCAGACAACCGGGAGCTTCCAGCATGACGCCAGATTCATCGATTCATGCGCCTGTCCGCGCTGCATGCTCCCATCCCCGATAAAGCAGACACAGACCTGTCCCTTTCCCCGCTTTTTGGCCGCCAGTGCCCAGCCCGCCGAGAGGGGAAACTGCGATCCGATGGTCCCCGCTGCGCCCAGGATCCCCTTCTCCGGCGCGGCGCCGTGAAAGCCGGTGATTCCCTTCCCCCAGCCAGTTGCCTTTCCCAGATGCTCAGCGATCGACTCCTTGGGCGTCAGGCCCTTTGCTATGCCATGCGGAAACCCGTGACCGCGGAGATGCGGATAGATGTAATCGTCATCCCGCAGGAAGGTGCAGCCGCCTACGCCGATCGCCTCATGGCCCTGACCGCTGTGATAAAAGCCCAGAAGCTTCCCCTCGGTGGCCATCTTTATCATCAATTCATCAAACTTCCGGGCGCGTACCAGGTTGGAATACAGCTTCACGAGATCATCCTTTTTCAGCTTTTTCATAACCTCCTCCTTGTAATGTAATCACTTCAGCACATCTTTCACGGAACAACATACCGCATGATCCTGTGTCACTCATTGCGGTACTCTTCCCCGGGATGCCATATCGGTTATTCTATCCCGCACGGAAGACTCATCCCTTCAAGATCATCATCCAGTCATCAACTTCGACCGCAGGTATCTCGAATTTCTCCATACGGTAGAAGTCAGCAATAATATCCTTCACCTCGGAAGGCGACACTCCTTCGAGTTTCGACTCCAGCTCAACGATGGCGCTCTCAGGATAGCAGAAGAAGTCACCGGAGAGAGAGACACTGTACAATCTGCCATCCCGGATCTCATAATCTGCGCGGATGAGACCACCCGGCGCTTTATACATCCGATGCATCAGATTGACCCCGGAACGGATCCTCACCCCGGAGAGGGCTCTCCCCTTCCGATAGAGCCAATCATCACTCATCATCTTCGATCGCAGCTCTTCAACTGTTCTATTGAGATCATCATCCCTCTCATGAGGTTGCAGCGGTCCGAGAAGCCGATCAAATTCTTCCAGCAGAAGATCACTCAGGCGCTGCTCATCCCACCTGTCGGCATCTTCAAGCTCACGGCGTATAGTGGTCAGGTTTTCCTCGATGCTTTTACGTACCTTATCGCGGAATTTCTCATCAGGGACGTTCAGGACGCGGGCCATCATCGCGTAGTCGAAATCGAGTATGAGGTTGCCGACAAAGGCAATGGAGTCGCCTATCTCGCCGGCACCGGTCCCCGATATCTTCCGATCGGCAACGATGATATCATTCACCGGTTTATATTCCGCTGCGATACCGATACGACGATAGACATCGATTGCCGGCTGCAGAAATTTCTCATAGAATCGATTTCGGGATTGTGGAACCGCGGGATTGCTCTTCGAGAGAATTATCTGAAAGAAGAGCTGATTCCCGTCGAGGTATACGGCTCCTCCGCCAACCTCACGCCTGAATAGGGGGACATCATTTCGGCGACAATAATCGACATCAACCTCGTGGTTTACATTTTGATGATAACCGATACAGACATAGGGTGAAGCAGGAGAGAGGATAACGAGCGATTCTCGCCCCATGAGGGCGAGCGCATGATAGATGAGCTGTGATTCCTCCCAGGGAACTCTGCCGAGATTGTATAATTCCACTCTCTCCTCTGTCAAATGGTTTTCAAATTTCGAATGCCATTCAATAAAATGAGTTTTTACATGGATAATCTCTTTGTCAACAATTTTGATTATCAATATTCATATTTTTCGTATCTTCTTCTGTAATTCCTAGCGCAAATTTTCAAAAGCTTGTTTTGGTGTTTTCCAGTTTAATGTTTGTCTTGGCCTTTCATTTAATAGTCGGGCAATACGACTCACATACCGTTGATCTAATTTTCTGAAATCCTTTTCTCCATTTAACATGTCAC
>CAZZCF010000119.1:0-13629 GCA_964652955.1 uncultured Leptospirales bacterium | reverse complement strand
GAAAAAATTATATTGGAATTTCAAAAAAAACAGTATTTACATTAGTCAACAAATTGTAAATACTGGTTTAATAGGGTTTTGTGCACACAGCGGCGCAACATCACGCCTGGTATCGTGCACAGGATGTGAAAAAGAATGCTGGCCACGGGAACATACTATTAATAGTTTTTAAAAGTCCCCTTATATTATCAATATATATT
Source organism: uncultured Leptospirales bacterium (assembly GCA_964652955.1). GTDB lineage: Bacteria > Spirochaetota > UBA4802 > UBA4802 > JAKQUI01 > CAZZCF01. Next base: position 13,429 of record CAZZCF010000119.1, on the reverse strand, counting down.
AATGTGTGATTATCTTCAAGTTTCTCTGTAAATTTTTGACGAAGGTATGGAAAGTAGTGGAATATTTTTTTTTCTATGATATCACTTTTTAAAATACTGTGAAGAGCAATTCGCGTTTTTTTTGCAGGATCGCAAGAGAGATGAAAAGACCGTTTCCCGTGCATTTCGGGTAGAAAAGACTTTAATTCTTGACCTGTTTTGATGATGCATTCATATATATCCCCGCATTTCTCCCTTTTGAAGCATTGTCTTTCCTTTCGAATGAACAGGGAGCTGGGTAATGGAAGATCGGCATGAGGCGGAAGAAGAAACAGGACAGTGCAATAAATTGGAAGAAGTGGTTCTGGTGGGCTGTCGTTGCGGTATTTGTCATATTTCATTTCCTGGAACAATTCGGGATATTTTATTACACCAGATTCCTGGAAGAGCTGGGTCTCCTGTCTATCCTGGAATTTATTGACGAGCTCATGTAATGGGAGAACGTGATGCGGATGCAATCATCGGATTATGCGGTGCGGTTGATACAGAACGGTTCGGCTCTTGATCATAATTGGTATTGATACGGCAGGTAGAGATGAAATCGAAGAGGCTCAAAAGATTAACGGACACACTGAGCGGAGAGGGAAGGCTTCCCTACTGTATCTCAAGTCTCATTAACATACAGTATCTCACCGGCTTTCAGGGCACTGCCGCCTGTCTCATCGTGAATGAGGGGGAATCGTTCTTTATTTCGGATTCACGCTACGAGGAATACGCGAGGAGCATTCTGCCGCGCTCTCTGGAGTTTGTGTTGCAGACGAGCACTCTCGCGCACTCCATACGTGAGGTGATGAAGCGGCTCGATTCCCGGCGGTTGTTTCTCGAAGAGCATTCCTTAACGCTTTCGAGCTATCTGCTTTTGAAAAAGGAATTGCGTGGCATCACCCTCAAACCGGGTGGAGATGCGGTGAATCATCTGCGACTGACAAAGGATGATAACGAGATCGCCGCTCTCAAAAAAGCTGCTGCGATTACCGATCGGTGTGTCAGCCATCTTCTCTCCATGATACGACCGGGAATAACCGAGTGGGATGTTGCAGTTGAGATTGAGTATTTCTATCGCACCAATGGCTGTCGAAAAACATCCTTCGATTCGATTGTGGCTTCCGGCAGCAATTCATCGATGCCCCATTATACCACCTCACCGACAAAACGCATTCAGAGGGGTGACATACTTCTCATCGATATGGGGTGTGTGTATGACAGTTATAATTCGGACTTGACAAGAACGATCTTTGTCAATAGCATTGAGCCCGAATTCAAACGGATCTACGAAATCGTCCGACAGGCTCAGGAAAAGGCAATTGATCGAGCTCGCCCCGGTGTATTGACCGGTACGCTTGATGGAATGGCACGTGATCATATTACGCAAGCGGGTTATGGGGATGCTTTCGGCCATTCTCTCGGGCATGGAGTTGGTCTTGAGGTTCATGAGTTGCCGGCAGTCAGGAGTGCGGGTGATGTGAGATTACGGAAGAATATGGTCATCACCATCGAGCCGGGAATTTATCTCCCTGAGCGGGGTGGTGTGCGCATTGAAGATATGGTTCTGATAACTCCTCACGGCTGTGAGGTTTTAACCCGATCTTCGAAGAAGATGACAGTGGTATAAGCGGAGCGGAGAATGATAACGAGCAATGATCTGAGAAAGGGGACCGTCATCAAGGTTGATGATGACATCTGTTCGGTGGTTGAATTCCAGCATGTGAAGCAGGCGCGGGGCGGCGCAATCGTGCGGACCAGGCTGAAATCGCTGACGAAGGGCAGCATTTTCGATAAAACCTACCGGGGCGGCGAGAAGGTTCAGGATGTGCGGTTGGAGAAGCGGAAGATGCAGTACAGCTACGATGATGGTGATGCCCTGGTTTTCATAGATACGGAAACGTATGATCAGGAGTCGATCGCGAAAGAGTATGTCGATGATATTCTGAACTACATCATAGAGGGTGACGAGGTCGAGATTGCCATTTACGAGGGGAGGCCGATATCGATTGAGCCCCCGATATTCGTGTCCCGCAGGGTTGTCTACGCTGAGCCAGCCGTGCGGGGGGATACGGCAACGAATGTCATGAAATCGGTTCGCGTCGAAACGGGTGCCACGATAAGCTGCCCGCTCTTTGTCGAGGAGGGAGATATCATCAAGATTGACACCCGGACAGGTGAATATGTTGAGAGGGTAAAGCAATAGGATGAGTTTTGTTAATTATATTGGTGGGTGGATCAACGAGAATCCGGGAAAGGCTCTGGGCGGATTTCTCGGCTTCCTGTTTGGCGTGCTTGTTTTTACCCTGGGCATTGTAAAGACCTTCATCATAATCCTCTTTGTTCTCATCGGTTTTCTGATCGGCAAGAGCAGAGATGATAATGTTTCGCTCATAGACGAGATAACAGGCCTGTTCAGGCGAAAGGGTGATGATACGGAAGACTTCTAGCGGTTCCACAGCGCGATCGGAAAAGACACATTCTGACTATGTCCTCGTAAAAGAAGCATATCGATCATACCGAAGGAAAAAGTACCGTGATGCCATTGTGCTCCTGGAGAAGGTCATAGATTCGGGCATCAGGCACCCCTATCCCTATGTATTGATTGCCCTCGCATATCTGCTGGCCGATCAGTTCCAGAAAGCGGATTCAATGCTCAAACGGATTCGGATGATCGATCCGGAGTACAGGCCCTATATCCATCTCGAGTTGTTTCTTGCACTGAAATCTTCGGCTCATCATGAGAGTGTTCTCGTTCGCTATGTTGATGCGCTCAATCGCTTTCCCGATGATAAACAGATTATGAAGTCACTGAAGATAATCAGAGACGTCGATGATTTTCTTCGCCTGCAGAAGGAGGCCCGTCTGAGCGATTTTATGCGGATACCGAAACCCCTCAGGCATGATTTCATCGATGGTGCTCCGTGGGAAGCGTCTTATCTCTGGATCGCGATTCCTGTCGGTATCATTTTTCTTGTGTTACTTGCGATAATGCTCTATCGGTATGGCCTACCTCGTGCCCATTTCTTTACGTCAGTTCGGAAAACCGCCGGGGTGAATATCGATCAGATCCATCTGGGTCCCGCGCGGTACGATCTCTTTGAGAAAATGAGCCGCCAGAGGACGAAGATGTTTTACTACTCGAATGAATCGATAGAGAATGACTTTTCCCGGGCGAAAAAGCTCATCAAGAGGGAAAAGTATAACAGTGCTCTCTTGCTGTTGAATAAGCTCAATAACAGTAATGTCAATATGATGGTGAAGGAACGGGTTGATTTTCTCATCAAATTCGTTATGGATGTTGAGGAACGCGAGTTTGAGGCTCGTCCCTATAAGGAGATTGCTCAGGATCCGCCCCTTTATCAGGGTGTCGCCGTTCAGTGGCGCGGGCGGGTCGCAAATCTCAGGAGAAAGGGCGACAGCGTGCTCTTCGATCTCCTGGTGGATTATCGGGAGCGGGATATCTTCTCCGGTGTTTCTGACGTCTATGCCGAAGGGGATTGGAGCATTGCCAATGGTGATATCGTTGACGTTAAGGCGATACTCACTCATGTGATCGGTTCCGATAAGAGGTTGTACCTTGTTGCAAAAGAGATAGTGCGGAGCTCAACAGATGAGGGAGATTGATCAGCTTGAAACAATACTCGGTCGAATCGACGGGAAAGGATATAAAGCGTACAAGGATATTGCGGGCACCTATCGAAGCCGGGAGTATACGCTTTTCATCGATCACGTTCAGGGTGATCCCTTCGCGTCGCCCAGCAGGATACGGATTCGGGTGCCGCAGGAGCGAGCGGGATTTCCCGAAGATTCTTTCAAGAACCGGAGCCGGGAGATCGCGCTTCGCGATTTCATTGCCCGGCTCTTTGATGAGGCGACAGGGAACATTGTCCGCGGAAATCGTGGAACGGGTAAGAGCGGCCTGATAGCAATTGATCGCCCGGGGCAGGAGATACTCGAGCGGACTGCGGTACGCATCACTGCTGAGTACGTTGAGACCAGATTTGTTATGGGCCTCCCGGCACTGGGGAGGCGGGTTGCAGCACGGCACGCTCGTGATATGTTTATGCAGGAGCTTCCCGAGATCGTTCGTCGATCGATGTTCTATGAGAATATCAAGAGCACTGATCTCTACCGGCATGTCGAAACTGCTGAGGACGCCGATGCGCTGCGGAATCAGCTCAACGAGCACGATCTCGTTGCCTTTATTGCCGATGGGTCGATTCTCCCCCGGAGGAGCGGTATCGATTCCCGGCCGCTTCGCGGTGCCGATGTTATTCCCTTCGTTTCGACACCGTCGCATCGGATATCACTTACAGTACCCAATCGAGGCGGGATTGAAGGCATGGGCATTCCGAAGGGTGTCACGCTTTTTGTCGGCGGCGGCTATCATGGGAAATCGACGGTGCTCAATGCCATTGAGCTCGGTGTCTACAATCACCTCCCCGGTGACGGGCGGGAATTCGTTGTCACCAATCCCCGAACGGTGAAGATTAGAGCTGAGGATGGAAGACGAATCGAGAAAACATGTATATCACCCTTTATTTCGAACCTTCCCTTTGGGAAAGACACCATAAGCTTTTCCACCGACGATGCGAGCGGAAGCACCTCTCAGGCGGCGAACATCATTGAGGCGATTGAGGCGGGATGTGAGGTTCTGCTGATCGACGAGGATACCTCCGCAACCAATTTTATGATCCGCGATCATCGGATGCAGGAGCTCGTTGCAAAGGATCAGGAACCGATCACACCCTTTGTCGACAAGGTAAGATTGCTCTCTCGAGACAGGAGTATATCGACCGTGCTCGTTATCGGTGGCTCGGGTGACTATTTTGATGTTGCGGATACGGTTCTGTGCATGGTGGAGTATCGTCCGCATGATGTGGGCGAGCGGGCACGGTTTATTGCAGAGAAGTACCGTTCGGAGCGGATACCCGAGGGCGGAACCGCCTTTGGGGAGGTGCGGGCGCGAATACCGGTGAAGCACTCCTTTGATCCGAGCAGGGGGAAGCGGGAGGTGAAGATCACCTCAAAGGGTCTGCAGTCGATCGTATTCGGAACGAGCGTTATCGATCTGGGGGCAGTCGAGCAGCTTGTTGATGTCAGCCAGACGAGGGCGCTCGGCGATGCCATTCACTATGCTCGAAAGTATATGGATGGGAAACGTCCGCTGTCAGAGATAATTGACATGGTGCTGGAAGATATAAACAGGCAGGGGCTTGATGTCCTCAGCCCTCATCCGGTTGGCGACTACGCTGCATTCAGGGGATTCGAGCTGGCGGCGGCAATAAACCGGTTGCGGACGCTTGAAGTAGTGCAGGGTGATCCCGTTACTCCTCTTTGAGCTTCCACTTCAGAAGTGCACAGGCAACCTCCCCACGGGTAAGCGTCGAAATCCACGGCCATCCTGCAGTCGTGATGTACCACTGACCGTTGTGCTCAAAGTATTCTGGCGCGTGGGCGCTCAGAACGGTCAGCAGCGATGAAGGCTGACGGTGTCCCCGGTATATTCCGAAATCGTAGGGGTTATCACTCTGAAATATGAGCGTTTCATTGTAATTCTCGCGATCGAGCCAGATCTTCATCGTGAGCAGAAGGGGATTCCAGAAAAAGGAATCGTTGTTGTAGGTAACGGAAAGATAGTATCGTCCTTTATGCTGCAGCACAAAAGGGGATTCGGTTGATGCCTGTGCGCCTGCTCGTTCACAGCCGCATGCTGTTTCCAGTGCCGGCCTGATGTACTGCCAGTGAACGAGGTCAAATGACTGGTATACATCCACGGTTGAGTAGTATCCGGAACGGGCGGTTACATACATGAGCCATTGATTCTCGGAAACCTTCAGTATCATGGGATCGCGGAACTGTGGATGATAGGGGAGAAAGGTATGCTCTCTCTCCTCCCGCCAGTGAGTGCCGTCGGTGCTGGTTGCCAGATATCCCCGGTGGGGGGAGAACCACATATACAGCCTGTTTTTGTGTTCAACCACGTGCGGTGCCCATGCCAGATGGCCGTAATCGGCAATCGGCTCCAGCTCTCTCATCATCCCTGCGGGAGGAAATTCATTGCTCACTCCATGAGCGAAGTATACCTCCCTGGAATAGTCCCCTTCGCCAAAGGCGGTTATGCCCGCCACGTGCCATTTCCCGTCAGGAGAACGAAAGATCGTGTGATCATTGATATAGGATCCGGTCTTCTGCGGATGGAAGAGGGGTCTCCAGCGTGAGCTGATTTCAGGGATGTAGATGTTATTGCTGAGACACCCGGCGGTACGAGCTGTCACGGTATAATCGAAGGTGTCGCTGTTGGCTTTTACCCGAAATGAATAAGCGGTATCCGGTTTCAGGTGTCTGATAAGAAAGCTCCCGAAAGTCGTTTCGCCGATCTGCGTCCACTTGTCTCCCTTCTGAAAAACGGTATAAACCTCTTTATCAGGGTTGGCGATCCATCCGAGGTGAATCCACGTTGCGCCTGTTACCGTTTTCACCTTCCAGCGTTTCTGATGCTTCTCGATTCCACTTTTCCCAATTGAGCTGTAGAAGTCAGTATCGGCGGGGAGATCAATCACGATACGAACGCCGATCTCCAGGACGATGCCGACAAGCAGGAGGATGATCCCTGCCCTGAGCGCTGTCTTGAATAACCTGTTTTTCATATCCGGCCTCTCCGGCAGTCGATGTCAAATCCACGGGTGTCATGATATGGACGGTAGTATTGAGTATGCCCGCTTCTTCTGAAAGGACAAGAATTATTTCCTTCCTGTGATAAATACCTCGGTGTCGCAACATTCGGCTGAGTGACTACTGCAGGAGCCCTTTGAGATAGCTGTCAACGGTATAGAGGTACAGCTCATCGAAGTTTGCTTTATGAAGGATGGTGTTCCGCAGTTTTTTAAACTGTATTAAGCCGTGCAGGGTGCTCCACAGGACAATGGCGTGTTTCATTGCATTGACCTCTCTGAAAAGCCGCTTCCGGATTCCCTCTTCGATGATGCCGCGGACAACGGATAGAATTTTATTGCCGTGCTCGTCAATTCGCTCCTTGAGTTCCGGTGCGAAGAAGATATCGGGCGATGAGAGGAAATAGTTGATCACATCGAAATAGTTCTTATTCTCTTCCGTGAAATTCAGATAAGCCAGCGCTATTCTCCGAAGCTGATCCTTCGGATCGGCTGCTGTTTCTGCGATCTCCGTGATCATACCGTGGAGAATGTCCAGCCCCTCCTCCTGCAGTGCTGCAAAGATCTCCTCTTTGCTGTTAAAGTAGAAGTAGATGGTGCCGACACTCAGCTCGGAGAGCCGTGCGATTTGACTGATGGAGGTTGCGCCGAGTCCCTTCTTGAGCAGCAATGTTCTCGCGGCGCCGAGGATCTGCTTCCTCCGGAGCTCCTTCTCGCGTTGTCTTCTCTCTTTCGATCCCATTCTTCGTTGCCGTGAGTCCCTTTCCGAAAGCAGATTGCTCTCTCGCTACATGCAGGCATGCACCGTGCCATTCGATGATAAGCATCACCGCCCCCCGATCACCCTTCAATGCGGGGGTGAAGGGAAGTCTCCTGCGCTTCTTCCATGCTGATTCCCGTGCTCACACATACTCAATGAACTGAATAAACACTCCGTCGGGATCCTGGACGAAAGCGACCCAGCGGTCCGGTTGCGTCTGTATCGGTTCGAGGAGGATGGTGACACCCTGTTCTTTTAACGATTGCACGGTGCTCTGAGCATCTTCAACAGTAAGACTGATGTGATTGAGGCCTGTTTGATTGCTGCTGTCTATCTGCGTATTTTCGGGATTCCCCTCTTCAAGCTCGATTGAGAAGGAATCATTCCCCACAAAATAGAAAGTCTTCCCCAGAATGCTGACCTCCTGGAGTATCTGCAGTCCCAGAATATCACAGTAGAAATTCAGCGATTTTTTAATATCGGCGGTTTTTATGCCAACATGATTCCACTGCATCTTATCCTCCGAATTTCTCTTTTGTCAATCTGAAGCATTCGGCGGCCACGTCAACGGACTTTCGGATGTCGGCTTCGGTCATTGCCGCACAGATGAACCAGTTGTGATGCGGATGGAAGAATATGCCTCGCTTCGCCGCCTCGCCACAGAAGAACCTGTTCTTCTCAAAGAGCGGGTCCTCTGCCCAGGTCATATAGGGCATCGCCGGTGGGCCGGTGAGGGAAACCTGGACGCCAATCGTTCCGGCCGCTTGCCGCAGGCCATCCATGAGCTGGATGCCGAGAGTTCGGATCTTTTCGATGGCGCCGCTCTTCTTCACCTCGTCTATTGTTGCCAGTGCAGCTGCGAAGGGGACGCCGGAGAAGAAATGCGTTCCCGTGAAGTAGACCTTCTCGGCCGCCGCCTTGAGATACTCCTTCCCCATGGCGGCGGCAATAGCGTATCCGTTTGCCATGGCCTTGCCGAAGCAGTTCATATCCGCTTCGTATCCGTAGTGGGATGCGCTCCCCTCAAGGTCGAGCCGGAATCCACAGCGGATATCATCGACAATTATGAGGAATCCCTCCTTTTTTGCACTGGCGTTCACGGTGCGAACGAATTCTTCGGTCGGCAGTTCCTGATCGCGGAGAGCATCGTGCCGATGGGGAGTGAGCATAATAGCGGCGATATCACCACTGTTCTCACCAATTGCACGGGAGAGGTCGGCCGGGTTGTTGTACTCGAAGGTGCTGATATAGCTTCGCCACTCTTCGGGTATTCCCTCACCGTGCGGTTGACACCAGAAATGCGAACCGTGGTATGAGCCGTTGGCCACGAGTATGACCTGTTTTTCGGTATGGGCACGGGCTATGGTGATTGTGTAGGAGGTAACATCAGATCCGTTTTTACCGTAGGCACACCAGTCCATATCCCTGATCGTTTCGACCATCTTCCTGCCCAGCGGAACCCACAAATCGCTGGGGAGGGTAAAACAATCACCCTTATCCCACTGCTTCCGTGCAGCTTTCTCGATTTTCGGATGCTTGAGACCGAGCAGGTTTGTGCCAAAAGAGCACATGTAATCGATATATTCATTTCCGTCGACATCCCATATTCGACACCCCTTTCCCCGGGAGATAAATGCAGGATAGGAACCGTACGTGAGGAACTGTGGGCTTCTGGGGCCGTAAATGCCATTGGGGATAATCTTCTTCGCCTCTTCGAGAAGCTCATAGGATTTTGTAAAGCTGTAAAGTTTCATACTAGACCTCCGCATATTTAATTTTTTCGTTGCGATTCATTGAAAATATATTCCTCAGAGAAGAAAAAAATAATAAAGAATGTATGCTTGATCTGTATAATCGCACAGCTCTCCTCATCTGATGAGCTCATCACGGAGCTGTCGTACCATTATGTGCTCATACCGCTTCGGTACGAAGCGGTAGAGGAGATGGCTTAGCTTGCCAATCGGGGAGAGGACCAGGAGATTCTTTTTCCTCCGAGCTCCCCGGAAGATTGCCTGTGCGACACTCTCCGGTGTTCCCAGTTTGCCAACCCGCGATTGAGGATGCGAGGTAATGGTTCCGTCGCCGTCGAGCGCCCGGTTCTGTATGTTGGTTTGGACAAAAGAGGGACACACTATCATGACGTGAACGCCCGTGTTCATCAGTTCTGTTCTCAGTGTTGAGAAAAAACCCTGCAGCGCATGCTTGCTTGCACAGTACCCGGTTCTGCCGAGCGTCGGAGCGAGACCGGCAATACTTGAGATTGTGATGATCATTCCCTTCCGCTCGATGATGCTTGCAATTGCAGCTTTGGTGCAATGGAGGGAGCCGAAGAAGTTGACATCCATCACTTTTCGGTATACAGCCGTTTCCGTATTGATGAAGGCGGAACGATGGGTTATGCCGGCATTGTTGACGAGGACGTCGATGCCGCCGAAATGCTGAATGATCTTCTGCATGGATCGCTGGCACTCATCTTCGTCGGTAATATCACAGCGCACGCCCAGAACCTCGGCACCGGCCGCTCCGAGCTCCTCCTGCCGATCCTTGAGCGAAGCCTCATCCACGTCGAGCATGCCGATCTTCGAGCCCTCCTGGCTGAAGAGGCTGACGGTAGCAGCACCGATACCGCTCGCTGCACCGGTTACAACGACTACCCTGTCAGTGAAGTTGTATTTCATCAGTATTCCTCCTTATACGAGGTTATCACCGGGCATCTGTTTGAACAGCTGCACAAGCGACGAGACCTGCACTAGTGCAGCGTGTAACTTCCGCTCAAGCTCCCGAAAACAAGTATCGAAACACCGACGCAGAGAGCGGCGGCGAAGGTCATTATCACACCGGCGACAGCCATATCCTTTATTGAGAAGTATCCGGAAGAGTAGGGGATCACATTTGTCGGCGTCTCGGTTATCAGAATAAAGGCGAGTGAAGATGAAAAGGCTGCGGGCGCGCATATGATCCAGGGATTCATATTCATATCGGTTGCCAGCGCGATAAGGAGCGGAATTATTATCGTGCCCGTGACGGTATTGCTTGATAATGCCAAGTGAAGCAAGCTCACCACGAGGACGATGACGAACACCTTCAGAGCTCCCGGAAGAGAAATAACCGGTCCGAGGAGCATCCATGAAAGCCAGCGCGCCGCTCCCGTTTTGTACACAACCATGCCGAGCGATATTCCGGCGCAGATCAGGATTATTCCTCCCCAGTCAACATCCGCCTGCGCCTCTTTCCAGGAGACCGCTTCTACGCCTGGCAGAAAGAGGAGCAGGGCGCCGGCAAGTGCAACGGCCTGCATCGGCAGGTCGATATATCCATTCGTGATATTCTTTAAGAGGGGTGATGTCAACCATGTTCCAATGGTCAGTATGAATATAACGAGCGTCCACTTCTCTTTTGCCGAGAGGGCTCCCATTTCAGCAATTCCCCTCCTGATTTCTTCTCTGCTTATCGGTATCTCTTGTATCTCCGGGGGAAATATCTTCGTAAGAATAAGCCAGGCAACGGGAATCATCATCAGGGAGGCGGGCAATCCCATACTCATCCATGTGAGAAAATCTATTCTGATATTCGCAAGCTCTCTGAGAAAGCTGATGGTGAGGAGATTCGGTCCACAGCCTGCCGGTGTGGCGATGCCGCCGATGAGTGGTCCCCAGGCGCAGGATATCATCAATCCCCTGCCGAAATTGCTTTCGAGTGGCCTGACCTTCGATTGATGGAGTATTGACATTCCCAGGGGCATGAGCATTGCAGCTACTGCCATATCGGTCACCCACATGGAGAGCATGCCCCCCATGAAAAGGAAGCCGAGTATGACCATGTTCGTTTTCGTTCCCATCACGGTGAGGATGAGGTAACTCAACCTCCGTCCAAGACCCGTTCGGGTAAACGCCGATGAGAGGAGCAAAACGCCGATAAAAAAAGCGATTATCTGATTGCCGAAGCCAAGCCGGATGATATTCTTGAATGATTCGATACCAAAAACCGGGATCAGCGACATGCAGAGGAGGGCTGTTATGCTGAAAGGTATCACTTCGCTCACCCAGAGGACAATTGCCATCAGGAGCAGCCCCAGGGTGATCTTGCCGTTCGGTGAGAGGGGAATGATCTCTCCGCCGCGCTCAAGGGGCGATGGGCTCGGAAGGGCAATGACGGCAACGAGAAGCACGACAGCGAAGAGAAAAAAACTTATTTTATAGAGCAGAGAGTGTTCTCTCTTCTTGAGCACATCCCCCTCTTCGACATTCAGATTGATTGTTTTGTTGATCTTCATTGTTAATTTAATTGGATGCGTTCTCAGTATGCCAGCATCTGACCACCGCAGACATTAATCGCCTGGCCCGTGATATAGGAGGATTCTTCAGAGGCGAGAAAAGCAACGAGTTTCGCCACCTCATCCGGTTCACCGATTCTGCCCAGAGGGATGGTAGCACATACCTGCTGTATTCTCTCCTCGCGGCTGATATCGAGTACGGTTGCTTCTACATCGTACCCCCATCTTCTCATCTCGGTGTTGATCTGTCCCGGGCAGATGGCATTCACCCGGATGCCCGCGCCGCCCAGCTCTTTCGCCAGAACCTTGGTGAACATAATTACTCCTGCTTTTGCTACTGCATAGGCTCCATTACCCAATGGGGGGGGCTCCTTTCCGGCTTTCGATGAGATGTTGATTATGCTTCCCGGTTTTCCGAGCATCAATGGTATGATCGCCTGTGAAACCCTGAAGGTGCCATGCAGGTTGATGTCTACTGTCTTTACCCAGGCATCCTCATCGTAGAGCTGTATCAGATTGGCGCCGAAGGTGGCACCGGCATTATTACAGAGTATCTCGATGTGCTCGAAGTGCTTTTTAATATTTTCCACCATTCGATTGATTGAGGCAGGGCTGGTTACATCAACATCAACCGCGAGGGCATCAATTCCGTTCTCCTCCTTCAATCCTTTCGCAATCTCCTCCATCTCATCATGCGTGCCGGTGCTAACGCCACCGGATTCGGTCACATTCCGCCCCATGTCTGCGATTATGATATTGCAGCCGTTCGAGGCGAGTATATCCGCTATCTGATACCCGATACCCGTTCTCTTGCCGGAACCGGTTACAAGTGCCGTTTTACCTTTGAGAGACTCGTACATTATTTCTCCTCCCCTATTGAGAAATTCGAATAACGTTCATTAATCAAATAATGTTTGAAAAATGAATGTTTGTAAATAATATTTTTATCAAAGGTATATTTTTTAGCGAGTTATGTATAGTGATAGAGATGAATTTCGGTGCAATTTCTCTAAAGGTGAATGAGGTTTCCTGATTTCTATTCGCGGCTGTACGGTAAATTGCCCTGTATTCATTCCGGATGCCTGCAGGGACAGAACTCGCACTGCTTCTGTGTAAGGGTGCTCTCTGCGGGAAGAGGAGGGAAACTTATACTATGTCGCGATTGTTTGCTGTGCACACAGTGGCTGTGCTGAAAAGTATTTCAACTGTTTTCGAAAGATCGCTCTCGGAAAACGGTTTGGTCATAATTTCGGTTCTCCCTAACTCGTTAACCTTGTGAAAGATCTCCCTGTCATTATGAGCGGTTATGTATATTACGGGAATGTCGCATCGATTGCGTATTGTTCGAACGGCGTCGATGCCCTGTACCTTTTCATTCGAAAAATCCCCGGTTATGAACAGGTCGGGTTTGACCTCTTCTGCTCTCTGTATCGCAGCCTCGCCTGAAAACACCAGATCGACAACAGAGTAGCCTCTCTTTTCCAGTATGTATTTCATGTCTATTGCAACAATAGACTCATTTTCAGCTATGAGAACTCGCTTATTCATCATTGTTTTCGCTCCGTCTATGGATTAAAAGATGGATCCAAAACCTGTTATAGTATTATCGGCTGTTCTTATGCGCTCATTGAGGTTTACTATCTGTGTATGAATGATTTATTATGTGAAGGGGATTTGAACATTAGTTGTATTATAGAT
>CAZZCF010000118.1:0-13686 GCA_964652955.1 uncultured Leptospirales bacterium | reverse complement strand
AAGCGGTCGGGTTACGCATGCCGGTACGGAGGATTGTTAATGGCACTCAAGGATCTCGTTAAATTGAATCTCGATGAGATAGCCTTTGATCTGATTTTTGCTCTCTATATCTATAAGTATCTCGTTGAGATTTGTGCCGGAAAGTTGCGTCCTTCTGATGTTGTCAGCCCGGATGGGGCAGTCATCGGCGTGAACCTTCTTCTCCTCATCCTGCCCTGGTATCTGGTAATCATGGTGCGATCGTACCGCGAGCATGTTTCCATTGTCCCCGGCATTATCTCATTTTACTTCTTCTGCGTTATTCTGGTTCTGTTCATAGAGGGGTGGGGAGTCATCGGGAGGCTGTACGCAACGGAGCAGGCGACCTTTGCGTGCCGGCATCTTCTCCTCGGACTTGGTGCCATCATCATCGGCAGCGTGCTCGGCACCTTTGCTCCACATATTGGTGAGCGTATCGATGCGCTCATTGCCGAGAGTGCTGTCAGAGAGAGCCTGAGCATTTCTCTGAAGATACTGTTAACGGGAGCCGTCGGTGTCCTTCTCTGCTTCTACGATGCGCTTCTGTTAAGCTCTGTGAATCGTTCGAACCTCACCATCGGAGGAGTGGTTCTCTTTACCCTTCTCTCGGGTCTTGCGCCGCTGCGATTGGCTGTCATCTTCAACCCGCCGATACGGTTGTTGAACGCTATTGCGGGTATGCTGGTTCTCGCCTTTTATTACATGAGCGTGATTGCAGCGGCAGGGGGTTCGTTGTAGATGAGCCTGTTTTTGACAGTGGTGCGTTTTGTATCGGATTCCGTTCGCTACGGTAAAGACGCTCAGATGATCTTTTCGATGAGTATCTGCCGTTCAGGGCCGATGCCGCTCTTCGAGAGGTTCTCCTCGGAGAGATACGCGACGTTTTCGGCATCGCTGTGCGGCTCCTCCGCGGTGACGTGCAGTGAATGGATGCCGCCGAGCCACCACCGCCTGTCGGCGATATAGAGAATGTCTCCCGGCTCGGCCTGCAGCCGTTTCATCATTGCGCTGCTGACTGCAATTCCCTCGATCTCTTTGAGTGCAATCCTCGCCGCGACCTTTTCCCCGAGAACCGTATCGTGGGGGGTTCTTCCGTCCTTGAATTTCCTCTTCGCGACGTCGAGGGAATCGATCACGAGGCCGGAGATATCTTTTGTGTCACGGTGGGTAAGCAGGGTGACCGCGACTGCGGTAACGGTACAGACCACGATGCCGTAGAGGGCGCGCATGTAGTTGTATCCCTCGGGGGCAACGCCGTGATCAAAGGGCGCAATCAGTACCGGCCAGGCGATGGAGCTCCCGAGGAAGATGCAGCCGACCACGATGGTCAGAAAGGCGGCGCGCGCATTGAAGCGCTTCCAGAATGCGCCGAAGAAGATAACCACCAGCATTGGCGGGGTGACGGCGGCGACGAAGGTGGCATGGGCCAGATATATCGACTTGAAGGTCTGATACAGGGGGACGAGGATGAGACCGAGAATGGCAGCGACAATGGCAATCCAGCGTGCCAGCTTCAGATAGTAGGCATCATCGCGATCGGGCTTCAGTGGCATGAATATGTCATTCACGGTGATTGCCGAAACGGCATTGATGAGGGTGTCGATGGTTGACATCAATGCCGCCGTGAGCGCGGCCATGATAAAACCGAAAAGGCCCGGCATGGCTATCCGGTTCGCCACCTCGACGAAGATGTGATCGGGATTGATGTTCGCCGAGATGATACCCGCATTGACCATGGCCCTCCCTATCCAGCCGGCATTGGACACCGCGAGAGCGGTCAGCGGCATGAAGAGGAGGACGACGATGAATATCGCCTTCCTGCCCTCGCGAACCGACTTCGCGCTCATGAAGCGCATCATCACTCCCTGATTCATAAAATAGAAGGCCATGGTGCTCCCGAAAACATCCTGCCAGAAGATGCCGACAAAATTGAACCGGGGAGGAGCGTTGAAGCCGGCGAAGGGGAGCTTGAACGGTTCACCGAGCAGGTTCCAGAATGTGGAGAATCCGCCGAGGTGCGCGACTCCCAGAATGAAAATAAGAAATCCGGCAAGGAGGAGGATGACGCTCTGGGCGAGGTCGGTCATGATGACCGAGGTTTGCCCCCCGGCGTGCATGTAGATGCCGCAGATGATCGAGATGACCAGCGCGGAGATCATTACATCCCAGCCGAGCATGGAGTTGAAGGCAACACCGATGGTGTAGAGGTTGATGCCGATGTAGCCGATGAGATACATCAACAGGACGAAAACTCCCGCAATGCGGGTCTTTCGATCAAAACGCTTTTCGAAATATTCCGGGATCGAGGTAACCCTGGAAAAATAGATTATTGGAAGCCATCCCAGCACGAAGAAGGGGATGAGGAACCAGTCGTTCAGATAGGTCATGCTGGACGAGAAGCCGTATTTGAAGCCGGCCGTTGAATATTTGATGAAGCTGTATGATCCGACCACCGTTGCGATGCAGCTGAAAGCGATGAGCCACCAGCTGAATCGCTGCCCGCCGAAGAAGAAATCCTTCGTTGACTTCGTATACCGTCCGAACCAGCTGCCGAAGAGGAGTATGGCAGCAAAGTATACGAAGATTACCACTATGTCTATTGCTGTTCCACGGAGCATGTTACGGTAACACTATTATCATCCATAAAAAGTGAAGTAGAAAATAGAACAGGAATCCGGCGATGAGCTGTATGAGCATTCCCCTGTCCGAATGATGAGCGGCGGTGAGCATTTTTTTCCTCAGGGCGATAATGATGCCGGCGAAGAAGACTGCTCCTCCGATACCGTACTGATATATCATAGGAATCCACGGTGAGTCCATATTGTTCCCCTGCGGATGTTGAAATGGCGCTCTCCTCTGCGGATATGCGCCTTCATTCATAACAGATGTATGCCTGCGTCACGATTAACGATACGTAAATTAAAAGTGAATTTTCTGTTCAATCCCACTGCCGGAGAGGGGATCATTCACGTAACCGGATGCAAGAGATTACTATTACAGTATGGACGGGGAAATAATGCAAGAAGGTTTTACACTGTTTTGCCCCTATAAGAGCATAGGTATGAGCACGGTTGTGTTTCTTTCATCTGTTATGATGGACCGTTCTCGTGGCAGATGGGGAATGTGGGCTTACAGATAGACCTTCATACGTTCCCGTGCGCCGTATACCCGCAATGGCGCTCGTGCCGCCTCCCGCGCGCTCTCTATCATCGCGTCAAGATCGGCGTCGGAGTGATTGAAGTCGTGATGGAAGGCAAAGAGGTTTTTTACCCCCGACTCGTTGCAGAGCTTTACCACCCGTTCAATTGCGGCATGTCCCCATCCAACTCTGTTGGCGTATTCCTCCTCGGTGTACTGGCAATCGGCGACGAGCACATCGGCATTCCTGATGAGATTCCACATATTCTTCTTGTTGTAGTCCTCCATGCCCTCCTCGTCCAGGAGCTCGTTGTCGGTGGCGTAGACGAATACCTTGTTCCGGTATTCGACCCTGAATCCGAGCGAGAGGACGGGATGCAGCAGAAAGGTGTAGTATATCTTCACCTCGTTGATGAGGAAGGGGTTTTCGTTTAACTGTTTAAAAACGATATTTGCCCCGAGCTCCGAGAGCGTAATAGGGAAGTATTCCCGCTCCATCTGTTTGATAAGGAGATCCTGAAGGGTCGCAACGCTGTGCCCCCCGTAGATGATCAGGCTGTTTTTTTTCATATATGCCGGCTCGAAGAAGGGGAATCCCTGTATGTGATCCCAGTGCGTATGGCTGATCAGGAGATGCAGCTCGAGCGGTTCATCTCCGTATTCCCGATTCAGCGACCTTCCCAGCTCCCGAATGCCGCTTCCCGCATCAAAGATAAGACGGGTATCTCCACATCGCACCTCGACACAGGCGGTGTTGCCGCCGTATCTATTGAATTGCTTTCCGGGCGTCGGTATGGAGCCGCGAACACCCCAGAAGGTTATCGCGATATCATGTTTTTTATTCTGCACGTGACGCGCTTTCATTATCGAAGTGTTTCTCCCCTCCGGCGGCCGGGGATCGGGATGATGCTATAGTGTATATCGGCATAACCGTTCTGCGAAACAACCCCCCGTTCGGCATCACCGGAGCGTTTGAATCGACCATCTTCAGTATCGGATCGGTGTTGCGGTGCGGTCTCCTGGCGAGCGGACTAGTGATAGAGGATGCGGAAGGAACCGTGCACGGTCTTCTCCACTTTTTCCCGAGGAGTTTGAACGATAAGAGCAACCGCGAAAGGAATCTCTCTGCAGCAGTGGGCATCTGCGGGAATTGCTCCGTCGAGTTTCTCATGATAGAAATCCTCCATAACCGATCCCAGGAGCGAGAATCCGCATACACGCCGGGCCGAGAGATCGACTCTCTCGGCAGCAAATCGGTTTCCCGTTTTCGGATTGATGAACCAGACGGAAATTGCATTTCGGTCAACCTGCTGTTCGAGCTCGAAGCTGAAACAGATCGTATCCCCCTCGAAGTAGAGATAGTTGAAGAGATCCCTGTTTTTCCCTCCCCGTTTGAAGGCATGAAACCGATATGCCAGAGAGGCGTTTTCAATAGTACCCTCCGGCGATAAGCTTGAACCGAGCGCCCCGTCGAGAATGATGTGTTCGGATGAGCAGCATAGTCCCAGCAGGAGGATCGGGAGAAGTAATATGATGTTATCTTTCATGATGATGTTTTAAATTCCACATCGACACGAAGATATGAGCAGCGCCGGAATATGGTGTATGCGTCTCGGCTTATCCTCCCCTGCTGCTGTGTCTTCGCGGCTTCTTCCTCCTCGCGCGCCTCCTATTCCGAGAGGGGCGCGACATCAATTCTCCACCACTCTTTCAGCGCGAGCTCGTCATCGCGAACGATTGAGAAGCGGTGAAAGTATTCGGCAAGCTGATCCAGAAATGGCTCCCGCAGATGGAATATCGCACCCTCACCGCTCAATTCCCGGTGAAAGTGCTCCCGGATGCGCTCCCCGTCAATCATATCTTCAATAGTCTTGAATGTGCTCAGCACTGCGATGAACACCGGCTCATAGAGTTCAGCGGCACGAGTGATCTCATGCGGTGTCGGATAGAGAACATTTAAACAGGCGGTGAAGTAATCGTACACGATAAAGGGATACAGATCCGGTGAGATGGTGAAGATGCGGCGGTCTATTTTCGAAAGTATCTCCTTCGTCAGCTCTTTCCGGTTTACTTCTTCGAAGACAGCGAAGGTGTGGAAGTACTGATCGGAATCGACCCGTGTTGTGTCGAAGAGGCGCATCGACTGAAAGGCGTTAAGCCCATCACCGGATATTCCGGTGGTCGGGATGAGCAGCGATTTATAGTAGAAGCGGTTGGTGTAGTATGATGGATAGTTGTCCGAATCACCCCGGTTCTCGATATTTGACGAATCCCCGCCAAAGCGAAAATCGACCTTGAGGAGGTGTATGAAGTCGATTACGTGTCCGGGTATCCACTTCGCGAAGTGAAGGCTGTGCTGCTCGGAGGGGGGGATTCTCCCCTCGAGGAGCTCGTGGCCGAAAAGGAATTCAGGGCAGAGCTCCGTCATCATTTTAACGATCGCAACCGACAGGTCGTAGGGGAGCTCCTTTACCGGAATCTTCGGTATCAGAATCCTGTCGGGAAATGTTATGAACTCATTTCTGACAACATTAATGTATATATCATCGGTCCTGTTTGTTCCCCCCGCATCAAGAGCTTTCAGCATTTTCTGTATTTTTTGAACCGGTTTCACGTCATTCCCTGTCGGTGTGAGATTATACTGCTGCGAAACGCGTTAACACGTATCCCGATGCGCTGGGGAATCGATGATGCTCTCATGATGATCTCTTCTGTGATATCCCAGAATAATAATAGAAAAATTATTTTCAAGAAAAAAGAAAAAAATAGTATTATGTTCTTCCAGGAGCCCTCTGATGTGATACTATAGAGAGAGGTGTGGAGTGTTCAGTGATGCATCTCAGAATAAACGAGATATTCCATTCGATACAGGGTGAGACGCTACGGACGGGATTCCCCTCGGCCTTTATCCGATTAACCGGGTGTAATCTGCGTTGTCACTACTGCGATACCGCATATGCCTGGAATACCGGTGACGATATGTCCCTCGATGAGATACTCACGCGGGTCAAAAAATACCGGGGCGTTCATCACGTCACCGTGACCGGCGGCGAGCCGCTCCTGCAACCGAACGTCATTCTCCTGATGGAAGAGCTCTGTAATTCCGGATACGCGGTGCAGCTTGAAACCAACGGAAGTTTCTCCCTTCTCACTGTGCCGCAGCAGGTTCGGAAGATAGTTGATGTGAAGACACCATCGAGCGGAGCGGTCGAATCGTTTCTCATGGAGAATCTCGACCGCATTGCTGCAGGTGACGAATTGAAATTCGTTATCGGCACGCTGGATGATTATGTATTTGCCAGGGATTTTTTTGAAAAATATCTTGAAAAAAGCGAGGGAGCGATTAATTTCTCGCCAGTGCTGGGTTCATTTTCCCCCCGGAAGCTGGCGGAGCTTATTCTTAAAGACGGATTGCCGGTACGATTGAATGTGCAGCTGCACAAGATTATCTGGCCGGAAGGTGAACCGAAAGAATAGGGGGGTGTTGTTCGGGAATTCTGCTGAAGAGGAGAAGATATGGATTACGTCGGCAACATCATTCGACCGCCCAGTGAAGCGTACAGCATGATTGTGCAGGTGACGGTCGGATGCTCGCATAACCGGTGTGCCTTCTGCGGTGCCTATAAGGGACAGCGGTTTTATGTGAAGGACATCGATCAGGTGAAACGCGATATCGAGGAGGCGTCATCCTGCCGGTACCGGCGGGTATTTTTAACCGATGGAGACGCGCTCATACTCCCGAACGATACGCTCCTTGAGATACTGGCGTTTATTCACGAAAAGAATCCCCGCACCGAGCGGATAGGCGTTTACGGGAACACGAAGGCAATTTTAAAGAAGACCGTATCCGAGCTCAGAAAACTGAGGGATGCTGGTCTCGGTATTATCTATCAGGGAATCGAGAGCGGGAACGAGGAGGTGCTCCGCAGGGTGAAGAAGGGGGCCCTCCCGCATCAGCAGCGAGAGGCTGCCGGAAGGGTACAGGAAGCGGGAATACTCCTCTCGCAGACGGTGCTGCTGGGAATCGGCGGTATTGCGATGAGCATACCGCATGCCATAGACACCGGGAAGCATCTCGGTGACATGTCACCCGATTATGCCTCGGCACTGACCGTTATGCTGCTCCCCAATACGGAGCTCTACCGCGATTACCGTGCGGGACGATTCCAGCTTCCCGACAAATTTGGGCTGCTCCGTGAGCTGAAGCTGATAATTGAGCATATGGATGTAGGCCGGCGATGTTTCTTCACGTCCAATCACGCTTCCAATTATCTGCCGATACGGGCACGGCTTCCGGAAGAGAAGAGCCGTGTTTTGAAGCTTCTGGAGAGGGTCATCGATTCGGGGAATGAGGACCTGCTCAAGCCTGAGCACATGCGGGCGCTGTAACATGAAGGAATGGTATTCGATGGTTAGAAATGGATAGATCACTGGAGGACGCGGTTCGTTTTATCAGCAACGAGCTACAGGAAAATCCCGGTGCTGACAAATCGAAGCTTATCGATACGGCAAGCCAGCGGTTTGATCTCAATCCGATGCAAACTGAATTCCTTATCAATAAATATATACTGCAGCGGTAAGCTATGATCAGAAGGTCACTTATTTTCACTATCGTCTCACTGCTCCTCATGATCGGCTGTAATGGCGAGGATGTAACCGGTACTGTCGCGATAGAGTATTCCGGAGACTGGTACGCTGAGATCAGCCTCAATCGGGAAACGAGTATTGTCAGCGGCAGCGGCGACTGGGAGCGTTTATACGAGAATCCGGATATGCTCAGCGCAACGGTGACCAAGCTCGACACCACCGAACGGAAGCTGATACTGTACATCTACGAGGATGAGCGAATCGTGGAGGGCGACTCCACCCGGGAGCCCGAGGGCACGGTCTTCGCCGAGTATGAGTATCCCTTCTGAGTGATTGCTGCTCCGACATCAATACATAGAGATAATCCAGAGGTCTGCGTCGCCTGCGGTCACTCGATCAATTTTACTACCTTTTTCAGTTTGAGAGCCCCGAAATCAAATTAATAAACGTACTATTGAATACTCGCATGTAAAATGGCAAGAATATCTCAATGAGCAGCCTCCTTGACCTCCGTATCTCTGCGACTCTGTGGCAAAACTACTCATGGAAGAACTCATTTATATCTTCAGAAAATAATCCTTCAGGAGAAAGAGCGCGGGCAGGACGATTATCAGGAAGATGATGGTGTTGAACACGAAGAGACCTGACGCCAGCCTGACATCCAGATCAAAGAGGATGGCGGTCACCACGGAGTATATGGCGGCGGGCATGCATGACTGTATGATGATAACCGCCCTGATGGTGTCCGGCAGATCAAAGAGGAGGAGGATGAGAACGGTTATCACCGGAATGAGAATGAACTTGATGGATGCAAGGATGAGATTGGCCCTTCTCAGCAACCCGAATTCGCGCAGGTTGGAGGTCAATCCAAGTGATCCGTAATACCCTGCAATGGAGATCATGAGGAGGAGATCCATGGGGAAGTCGATTGCAGGGCGTCCAATCCCCAGCAGGGCAAGGATGACTGCAATGACGAGGGAGTAGAGGGGCATATTCCTGAGGTTCAGGATATAGTCGATGGGTTTGATATGCGTCTCCTTTTTCGAAGCGGTGCCGGCGAAGGGGAATATAAAGAGAAAGACGTAGGGAATGAAGTATGAGATAAAGATGAAGGAGAGTCCCAGTCCGGTCTCCCCGAGAAGGAGATAGCAGAGGAACCCTCCCAGGGTGAATCCGTGATTGGCCAGGGATGCGCTGATGAGAAAGGTTCTTCGCCCCTCCCTGTCGAGCTTCAGTGCCGGCATGAGGATGAATCCCAGTCCGAGGCCGAGAAATGCCAGCAGGAGCCCGGCGATGGGGAGCGAGAGAAGATGAATCCCGATATCGAGCCCCCAGACAGTCCAGAAGACAATGAGTGCGTCGACGAATAACAGATTGAAGCGTATCAGGTTTCGGGCAATGGCATCTCTCTTTGCAAGTCGATCACGCAGCCGGTAGCCGGCGAAGAAGGGGATGAGAATTACCGTCTGAAAGAGTATGAATTTTGCCGTCAGTGACATGTCTCCCCGAGTGGTGGTGGTCGTGTGCTGTAATCGCACCTCTATGATGATGAGATGTGAATCGTGCCAGTGTGGACTGCTGTCCCTTTAATTCAACAAAAAAAATAACGTACGGGGAATATCATCTTCTATAAATCCGGAACAGGAACGATTTTTTCGACAGGCGCCCCCGGTGAAATGTTTACTTGACATTCAAAAGCGCTTCATAGAATTTGAGTATAGAGGGCTTCTGAGCTCCTTTCAGCTCAGAGTAAGCCCTGAGTCGATTCTGAGGGATGAACTCTATGGAAGCACCAAATAACGTGAGCACTACCCGGAGAATCAGATTTGTCACTGCGACCACCCTTTTTGATGGCCATGATGCCGCAATAAATATTATCCGGCGATTGCTTCAGCAGGCAGGCGCAGAGGTTGTCCATCTCGGCCATAACCGAACAGCACGTGAAATTGTCTATACCGCCATTCAGGAGGGCGTTCACGCAATTGCGGCAAGCTCCTATCAGGGTGGGCACATGGAGTTTTTCAAGTACATGAAAGATCTCCTGAAGGAGAATGATGTCGAACATATCTGCATCTTCGGCGGCGGTGGCGGCGTGATTGTTCCCGAGGAGATACGGGAGCTTGAAGCGTACGGGATTTCGAAGATATATTCGCCGGAGGACGGTCAGAAGCTGGGGCTGATGGGAATCATCAAAGATATGATTGAGAGGGCTTCACATGCCGTGCCGCCCCCCCTCTCCGATGATTGGCAGGATCGGCTCAGCAGGAGGGATAATCTTGTTATCTCACAGTTGATATCGCTCGCCGAGAAAGACTACGAGGACAAGAAGTACATCTACAAGACCATCGGGAAGGATATCCGTGCACGTGCCCGGAAGAGTCCCGTTATTGGCATCACCGGAACGGGCGGTTCAGGAAAGAGCTCGCTGGAAGATGAATTCATACGGCGATTTCTCAACCGGTATCCCGATAAGACTATCGGCATTATCGCCATTGATCCGACGAGGAAAAAGACCGGCGGTGCCCTCCTGGGTGACCGGATTCGGATGAATTTCCTCAACCCGAGCAATGTCTATATGCGATCCCTTGCCACGCGGGAATCCAAGACCGAGCTGACCATATCGGCAAAGGATTCCATTGCCATTCTGAAGGCCGCAGGATTTGATCTGATAATCATCGAGACGCCGGGAATCGGTCAGGGCGATACCGAAATAACCGAGTATGCTGATTTTTCCATTTATGTGATGACCTCCGATTTCGGCTCCCCCATGCAGCTTGAGAAGATAGACATGATTGATTTCGCTGATCTGATAGTGATAAATAAATTCGATCACAAACATTCGATGGATGCACTGCGGGATGTGCGCAAGCAGTACCGGCGAAATCACAATGTCTTCGATGTGTCCGATAATGAGCTTCCCATCATCGGGACCGTCGCAAGCGTATTCAATGATAAGGGCCTCGATGTTTTCCTGGAAACCCTTCTCGACGCGCTGAAGGAGCGGAAGCTGATCGACTGGGATGTCCCTTCGGTTTCGACCTATTCGCTCAACGAGTCATCACGCTCGGCGATTGTGCCCGTTGAGCGGGAGTACTACCTGGGAGAGATTGCCAAAACCGTTCGCTCCTATCACCGGGAGACCGAAAAGGTGCTCCCGGAGGTGAAGAAGCTGGAGCTCCTGCGGCTTGCCGGCGAGGAGCTTGCGGTGCCCGATTGCGCGGATCAGATGGAGCAGATAGAGAAGAAAATTGGAAGTGAGTTTACCGGTCTTATCGAAGAGTGGCAGCATATACGGGAACGCTATTTACAGGATGTCATGGTTACCACTATCAGGGATCGGGAAGTGCGAACGGAACTCTTCACGGAAACACTCTCGGGGGTGAAGATTCCCAGGGTCGTTCTTCCGGATTTTGAGAGTCTCGCTGATACGGTGCGATGGCTCCGCAAGGAGCATCTCCCCGGTTACTTTCCCTATACCGCCGGTGTCTTCCCCTTCAGGAGGGAGGGGGAGGATCCGAAACGGCAGTTCGCCGGCGAGGGGCCGCCGGATCGCACCAATCGGCGCTTTCACTATCTGACCAGAAACGATGAAGCAAAACGATTGAGCACCGCCTTCGATTCGCCAACACTCTACGGGGAGGATCCCAGCGAGGAACCCGATATCTTCGGAAAGGTTGGTGAAAGTGGAGTGAGCATATGCACACTGGATGATATGAAGAAGCTCTATGACGGCTTTGATCTCTGTTCGCAGAATACCAGCGTCTCGATGACCATCAACGGGCCGGCTCCCATTGTGCTCGCCTTTTTCTTTAATACCGCCATCGATCAGCAGGTGGAACGGTTCGTTTCCGAGCAGGGGAGGGAGCCGGAAGTCGAGGAGCGTGAACGGCTCGAAAAACACGTTCTCGAAAACATCCGCGGTACGGTACAGGCTGATATTCTGAAGGAGGACCAGGGACAGAATTCGTGTATATTCTCAACCCCTTTTGCGCTCAGGATGATGGGGGATATTCAGGAATTCTTCATTGAAAATAATGTGCGAAATTTCTACTCGGTCAGCATCAGCGGATATCATATTGCGGAGGCGGGGGCGAATCCCATTACCCAGCTGGCATTTACCCTCGCCAATGCCTTTACCTATGTCGAGTACTATCTCAGCAGGGGAATGAAGATTGATGATTTTGCGCCGAATCTCTCCTTCTTCTTCTCCAGCGGAATGGAACCGGAATACAATGTGCTTATCAGGGTCGCGCGGCGCATATGGGCTCTTGCGATGAAGTATAAGTATGACGCCAATGAGCAGAGCCAGCGGCTCAAATGCCACATTCAGACCTCCGGCCGCTCACTCCATACGCAGGATATGGATTTCAATGATATACGGACGACCCTCCAGGCCCTGAGTGCGCTCAGTGATAACTGCAACTCGCTGCATACCAATTCCTATGATGAAGCGGTCACCACGCCGACAGAGGAATCGGTGCGCCGGGCAATGGCCATTCAGCTTATCATCCTCAAAGAATACGGGATGTACAAAAATCAGAATCCCCTGCAGGGAAGCTTTATCATGAACAGGCTGACGGATATCGTTGAAGAGGAGGTATTGCGGGAATTTGAATCGATCAGCAATCGGGGCGGTGTGCTCGGTGCCATGGAGAGCCACTATCAACGTGGTAAGATTCAGGATGAGTCGCTGTACTATGAGCACAGGAAGCATACCGGCGAGTATCCGATCATCGGCGTGAACACCTATATCAATCCTGCGAGCCAGACCGAGGACTTTATGCGGCCGGAAACTGAATTGACGCGATCAACACTTGAAGAGAAGCAGGCGCAGATTGAAAACCTCGGAAAATTTCAGGAGAGGAATCGGGAACAGGTGGGAGCGGCGCTCAACAGACTCCGCGAGGTGGCGCTCTCGGGAGGGAATGTCTTTGCCGAGCTGATGAATACGGTGCGGGTGGCGAGTATCGGCCAGATTACGAATCTCCTCTACGAGGTGGGGGGCAAGTACCGTCGGAATATGTAGCGCGCTCTATTCTCTTGTGCTGCAGACACTGTACATTCCCGATTGCTTTTCACAAGAGAAAGGAACAGATATGCTTGAGAAAGGATTTGTGCATCTCTACACCGGTAACGGGAAGGGGAAGACGACTGCTGCGCTTGGTCTGGCAGTAAGAGCAGCCGGTGCGGGTCTCCGGACGGTTATAATCCAATTCATGAAGGGACAGCATTACAGCGAGCTGGATGCTTTAAAAAAGTACAGCGATATGATACGTATAGAACAGCACGGGAGCCCTGAATTCTGCCGCCTGGACAACGAGAAGAGCGTACAGGAGCACTATCGGCTCACGCGGAGCGCCATAGCGCGGGCGCGAGAGGTGATTGTCGATGATGCGTTTGATCTGATTGTCCTCGATGAGATTATTACCGCGTACCTCTTCAAGCTCGTTACCCTCGATGAAATAAAAGCGCTTATCAAGGACAAGCCACTGAGAAAAGAGCTCGTTCTAACGGGACGGGGAGCGCCGGAGTCGCTCTACGAGTATTGCGATCTCGTCACCGAGATGAAGGAGATCAAGCATTACTATCAGCAGGGAGTGTTGGCGCGAAGCGGGATCGAAAGCTAAAGGTATTCTTCCACCAGGTGTGAAACCGACATATCACCTATCTGATTTGAATACATAATACCGAGAAGTGGAGTTTTATGCGCAGGCATATGTATCGCGCATATGGGTAATGGAATTTTTTAGTTAAATTTTTTCGTCTGTAAATCGTATTACCTGTAGATAGTTATCGGGAGGAGGGTATTATGTTTATAGAAACGACCTTATATGTGCATAGAAGTATACTGAATACGCTGAGTACAAGAGCAGCAAAAACCGGGATATCCAGAACGTCCATTATTAACCATCTTATGCAGAGAGTAATGAAAGATGATAAGAG
>CAZZCF010000117.1:0-13911 GCA_964652955.1 uncultured Leptospirales bacterium | reverse complement strand
GTATTGCGCTCTTCGGCAATGATTATCCGAAAGCAAAGGACAATGTCAATACATTTATTCTCGTATTTCTTATAGCGCAGCCCCTTTATCTTAAGGCTCGTAAAACTGGAGCAACACTTCCTCCTTTTTTCATTGACACAGACACAATCACTCAGTTATCCTTTCACGATAATTGCTCTCTGAGAACACGAAAATGGCAATCTTTATCATCTCTATCTCACTATAATGAGAAACACAGGCTCTTTCGGTATCCGCTATGGAACCAGCAATACTGAACATGGAAATTACTGACTTCTTTAACGGAGAATATCTTATTCGTATCGAGAAAGCTGAAAATTCTTCCACTATAACCTACAATCCTGAAACCAGGAAACTACACTTTCTTACTGTAAATACCCTTTCACAATTTCTGAAGAGAAATGAACAGCAACTGCGAAAGATACTCAACACCAAAAGACGGGAGACCTATTACGTCGGTTTCACCCTCACCTTCGTCTTAAGAGATACAAAGGATGTTACCGCCTTCAATGATAAATCGAATATAATCGTACAGGATAAACGAAACGGCAAAAACCAGACCTACATCTCCGCAGTCCATCATCAGGAAGATGGATTGTACCGGCTCTTCACCGATGGGAGCTTCAACGCAGCATATCAGTGCGGCGCAATTGCCATACTGATTCAGGATCCTGAAGGTAGTTCCCAGATATATGCTCAAAGAACGAAGGAAACGAACAGCAATCTCATTGAGCTCGCTGCCGTCATTGCAGGTTTGGAGCTTCTGAGAGACAAGGAGAGAGTACGAATCATCACGGACAGTCAATACGTGAGGAAGGGTATGACCGAGTGGATAATCAACTGGAAACTAAACGGCTGGTACACTGCAAATGGAGAAAAGGCAAAGCACATCGAGCACTGGAAAAGATGTGATCAACTCACCGAGAATAAGTATATCGAGTATAAATGGGTAAAGGGTCACTCATCTCACCTTGAAAACAGCCTCTGCGATTACTACGCGAGAGCACTTGCTCTTCATGCTCAGTAAGTGGGCAACAATCATTCCTCTCTTACTTCTCAATATTCAGTATCCTCATAGCATTCAAACCGAGTATATTCAAACGGTCATTCTCATTAGTAACAACGGTATCCACTGTTTTAAGGTACTTCTTGAAATTGATGAGGGGATAATCTGTTCCGAAGAGTATCTTCTCAGAACCGAGAATCCTCACGGCAACATCATATATTCTGTCATCATAGATATAGGGAGAAGCAGCACTATCATAGTACACATTTTCGAACGATTCCTTCACTTCAGGCATCAGTTCGTAAAAAAGAATACCACCACCCCAGTGTGCAAGAATAACTGTCAGATCATTGAATTCCTTTAGAACAGCATAGAGCCGTTTAAAATCTGTTTCATACTTTCCGATATATTCGTGTCCGACCGATTCATTGACATGGAGCACAACAGGGAGCGAATTGAATGAAGCCGCCTCAAAAATTCTCACAAGCGTCTTTTCATTGCCCGCAGAGAAACCTGTAGAATAAAACCCGAGCTCCCCTATACCTGACAACCCCAACTCTTTGATCCTCTTCACATGGGCATCGATCGCCCTCTCATCAGAGATCGGTATGGTACCGAAGGGGAATATTCTCCCCCCCGATAGTTTCGATACATCCCTGAAATATTGATTCTGTAACTCATAGTTTTCCTCCTTCTCCCAGGGATATCCCAGCGCTACTGCATAGTCAACACCCGCGTTATCCATTTCCCGAATAAGTGTGTTGTGATCAATGAGCTTTGACTTCTCACTGGAATAGAGCAGCTGAAAATTTTCATCATCGAAGAATTTCTTCCGATTCTCTACTACTTCAGGGCTGAAGATGTGCGTGTGAAAATCTATAATCATGGTTGTTCCTCACTCATGCGTAATAATACTGCCATACACACAAAATAATTCGAATCCTGCAAGGAATATTCAATCAAGTCATCCAATAACGGGGCGAACCTAAGCATTACGCCGCAACCCCGATCCTTCTGAGAACAGGTGGGGTAAATCGCTTGAGGAGTAATGAAAGTCCCACAACCGTCACTGAGCTCATCGCCATCGCAAGACCGGCGAACTCAGGCTTGAAAGTTATGCCAAAGAGGGGATACAGAATACCGGCCGCCACCGGAATGAGAAGCGAATTATAGGCAAATGCCCAGAATATATTCTGCTTAACCCTTCGAATCACCATTTTACCCAGCTGAATCGCCGCAACAATGAAATACGGTTCATTCCGCATCAATACAATCTCACCGCTCTCAATAGCAATATCTGTACCGCTTCCAATTGCAATGCCAATATCAGATTGAGCAAGTGCGGGCGCATCATTAATGCCGTCGCCAACAAAAGCGACAACTTCTCCCTGCTCCTGTAAGTTCTTAACCTCGCTCGCTTTATCCTGCGGCAACACATTGGCGAAAACATTTTCAATTCCAACCTGAGATGCGATTGCCATAGCCGTTCTGTCATTATCCCCCGTTATCATAACGGATCTAATATCCATCGCTGTTATCTCATCAACCGACAGCTTTGCTCCATCTCTCAGCGTATCCTGAACTCCGAAGATCCCCTTCACATCACGATCCATTGAAACAAGCACTATCGTTTTACCCTCCTCCTCAAGGGAGGAAATCATTCGACTGACATCCTCAGGAATATGAATCTTATTTTGAGTGAGAAGAGACTGGCTCCCTACAAGAATCTTCCTATCAGCAACTTCCGCTATAACTCCCTTCCCGCCAACATTCTCAAAAATGCCTATTTCATAGATTGCCGAATCTTCTTCACGGGCGAATTCGTATACCGCTTTCGCAACAGGATGACTGGAAAGCTTCTCCACACTCGCAGTAAACGCCACCAACTCATCCCTGTCGATATCCAAGGGTATTATATCAGTAACCTGCGGGGAACCGGACGTGAGGGTTCCCGTTTTATCAAACACAACACTGCTCAATCGTTCCAGCCTCTCCAGCACATCCCCGTTTTTAATGAGCACACCAAACTCTGCTCCGCGTCCAATACCAACCGTTACTGCTGTCGGTGAAGCGAGGCCCAGTGCACAGGGACATGCGATAACAAGAACCGATATGAGCGTTGAAAGTGCAAAGAGTGCAGTGCTGGATGCGATGAAATACCATACAACAAACGTACTGATCGCAACCGCAATGATGAATGGAATGAAATAACTCACAACGCGATCTGCGATCCTCTGTATCGGAGGTTTTGAACTCTGAGCTTCAGCAACGATACGGATAATCCTGGAAAGGACTGTATCCCTGCCGACTTTTTCAGCTTGTATTTTAAGGAAGCCGTCCCCGTTGATTGTTCCACCGATAACGCTGTCACCGACTGTTTTATCAACAGGAATTGATTCTCCGGTAATCATTGATTCATCAACAAAACCCTCTCCCGTGAGGACACTTCCATCGACCGGAATTCTTTCACCCGGTTTCACCATAACCAGATCACCAACCTGAACCTCTTCAATCTGAACATTAATCTCCTCACCGGATCTGATAACGAGTGCCTGCTGCGGATTGAGATCAATCAAGCGTGAGATAGTATCGGAAGTACGTCCCCGCGCTCTCGCCTCAAGATATCTTCCCAGGGTCAGAAAAGAGGCCAGGAGAATTGCAGTTTCATAAAAAATAAATTCGCGGGAAAGAATGCCAACAGTCCCCATGATACTGGAAAGGAAAGCAACGCCAATACCCATTGTATACATAACATCCATGCTGAGATTTCTATTCCGTAACGCGCGGTAGGCTGCCATAAATATCGGATTCGCAACATATAAAAAAACAGGGGTGGCAATTATAAGCATGCCAAATGCATGGAGCTGCGTTACATGAAAAGGCATATACATGAGCACCATAAACAACCCGCCGACAATAAGACCAACGGTTAACCGCTTCTTCTTCTGTTTCAGATCCTTCTCCCGATACGCAGTCTCCTCATCTCGAATATCATCCTCATCACTGCCCATAAATTCATAGCCTGCATCTTCAACTGCTTTTTTCATCGCTTCACGAGAAACACCGGTATGCGAAACGGTTGCCTCCCCGGACATATGATTTACCTCAACAGCGGTAATTCCATCAATTCGTGAGAGCGCACTCTCAATTGCCTTTGAGCACATAACGCACGTCATGCCGCCAATTTTCAGCGTAACTGTTTTATTTATAACATCATAGCCTGAGCTCCTTATTGCCTTCTCCAGTTCAGCAATTCCGATCTGCTCCGAATGGTAATTGATTGATGCCCTGTTCGTTGAGAGATTGACCGATACTCCCGAAACTCCTTTCAGGTCGGAAAGTGCATTCTCAACAGTGCGGACACACATGGCACAGGTCATACCCGCAACTTTTATTTCTGTTCTCTTCTCATCATTGGCCATACGTTATATCCCTGAAACACTGCATAACAGCTTTTCGAGGAATTCACCCCGATTGAAAAAATGATTTGCAACTCGTTACATACAGTATACCTTGTTTGTAACGGATAACAAGATTTCGTAATAGAGAACACCGCTCTCTATCGACACAATACAGTAAACATTTCTCCTCCACTCTTTACACCGATTGGGAGAATTGTGCGTCTCTATACGCAGCAAAAAAAGGAGGCATATTATGAAGATAAGTGATGAAGCACGGGTTGGGCTGATGGTTACTATCAGTTTTACCATCTTTATAGTACTTATCGGGCTCCTTGCCAAGATAAACGTGTCACAATCAGGCTATACGCTTAAGATATATTTTGGTTTCCTGAATGATCTGAGTGTTGGTGCACCGGTCAAGATCGGAGGTGGTATTAAAATAGGATATGTTGATGAAATCAGGCAAACAGGTGAACAAACCGAGGTACTACTGTGGATAGAGAAGAAATATCGGCTCGCAAAGTCTTCAACATTTGCCATATTCACTTCCGGACTGATAGGGGAAAAGTATATAAATGTAATTGTCCCACCAGTCAGTGATGAAGAGGGTTTCCTTGCAAATGGTGATAAAAAATTCGGTATCGATCCGGCAAGCTTCGATATGATGATGCAGACATTCCAGGGTTTTATGCAGGACAAAAGCGGTGGCCAGATTCTCGCTGAAATATTCCAGAACTCGAACAGGTTTGTTGAGAATCTGAACAACATGGTTGAAGAAAACAGGTACGATGTTAAGCGTTCTGTATCGACATTCAAGCTGATGATCGGTACCTTCTCCGTGCAAACAAGAATCCTGATAGATCAACTCAATCACTTCACACGCAATATGGCAGAGCTTTCTGAAATAAATAAAAAAGATATATCCATAACACTCAGAAACCTTTCTGAAACGACCGAACATCTCAACAAGATTATCTTCAGAATTGAAAATGGCCGCGGAACCCTGGGAAAACTTCTCAGTGATGAGGAAGTATATAACAACATCAAAGATGCATCAATCTTTGCGAAAGATCTTTTCTATTCGCTGCGAAAAGATCCCTCGAAGCTCTTCTTCAGACAGAAGGAGTAAGACTGTTTGCGAATAAGACCATACCGAGCAGCATCAAAAAACGGTACAGAATGATGACAAA
Organism: uncultured Leptospirales bacterium; assembly: GCA_964652955.1. Lineage (GTDB taxonomy): Bacteria > Spirochaetota > UBA4802 > UBA4802 > JAKQUI01 > CAZZCF01. Next base: position 8,296 of record CAZZCF010000117.1, on the reverse strand, counting down.
AAAAAGAACCAGTTACATTTGCACAGCCTGCGGTAACGAATACAACAAGTGGCTCGGCAAATGTCCTGCCTGCGGTGAATGGAACTCAATTGTTGAAGCGGCGCCGAACGTAAAAAAGGAAACCACACACGAGGTTATCCCCCTCGCCGAAGTGCACTTCAATGGCCATGAGCGAATTTCAACTGCTATCGATGAATACAATCTTGTCTGCGGCGGCGGAATGGTCCCCGGTTCCGTAATTCTTATCGGCGGAGAGCCGGGAATCGGTAAATCAACACTGGCGCTTCAGATAGCCGCATCTCTCAAGACAGTATATCTATCAGGAGAAGAATCTCCGATTCAGATAAAGCAACGGTCAGAGCGACTGGGCATTAATGGTGAGAGCATTCATGTGTCAACAAATACGAATGTTGACAGTATCATTCATATGATAGAGAATGAGAAGCCGGAATGCGTCATTGTGGACTCGGTTCAAACGCTGTATCTTTCTGATGTTCCGGGACTCATCGGTTCGGTCAGTCAGATTAAGGAATCAACATCTCGCATAGCCGAAATCGCCAAAAAGAAGAATATCCCTTTCATCCTCATCGGTCATATCACCAAAGATGGAAGCATTGCAGGCCCAAAACAGCTCGAGCATTTAGTCGATACCGTTCTCTACTTTGAAGGAGATTTCTCAAAAGAGTTTCGAATTCTCAGAGCATTCAAGAACAGATTCGGTTCCATTAACGAGATTGGTCTTTTCGCGATGACAGAAAAAGGACTGAAGGAAGTAAAAGATAAAAACATTTTTATCAATCCCTTTTCTTCTGACGCACCCGGAAATGCCGTATCCGCTGCTCTCGAAGGGAGTAGAATACTCCTTTTCGAAGTTCAATCACTCGTCACCTGGACAAGCTTCACCAATCCGAGAAGGATGGCCGACGGTTTTGATCTGAACAGGCTAACGCTCATCATCGCCGTCCTCGAAAAGCATGCACAGCTCAAATTGAGCAATTTCGATGTATTCATTAATGTCGCCGGCGGCTTTCAGATTGACGAACCATCTGCTGATCTTGCCGTTGCCATGGCAATTACATCAAGCCTGAAAAACAAGCCGATTCCCTCCGGAATAGGCTTTATTGCGGAAATATCACTCTCAGGTGAACTCAGACCCACATCGCAATGTCAACGAAGAGTGCTCGATCTCGGGCGTTCCGGATTTCATACCGTTATCCTGTCGCAAAAGAACTACACCGAAGCGAAGCAAGCAACGTTTTCAGGTGATATCGTAGGACTGGACACCATCGCCAAAGCGATAGAGTATATATTCTAAGGAGATCATCACACATAATAATACCGAAAAAAATAGTTGCACAAAAAAGCTACACCATTCAATAATGAGAAACTGTTCATTATATATTTGATTAATTTCAATCGAGCATCAGTCGAAAGTGTAATAAGAGAACGCTGAGAATGGACGTGAGCATTACCGATGAAAATTAGAATAAAGCAGTATCAAAATAAATTCAAACTAAGATTTTCAGAGAACTATCACATATGGAGAAAGAAGTATAGCAAATGGTGGGACTCATTTCTGGAGAAGGGACATGAAAAGCTAACAGTAATGTTCATTCCACATAATGAGAAGAGAATATTTACCTTCCAGATCTCAAAATTCTTCATATCATTTTTTGTCCTGCTCTTCTTTATCATACTGGTAACATCATCATATGCCATAATCAGGAACACCAGCATCAAGCGTGAAGAACAACGACTGTTAATGAACTATAAGGATATCAGATCTCATCTCCTGAGATTTGAAAAAAACACGACACAAGTATCGAAAATTATCGATGATATAAAACCGGAAATAGAGGAGCTCTATGAGCTCGCTGCCGGAAGTGATGATGGAGTCGATAAAATCTGGGATACGATTGAACTGAACGATGAAGATTCAAAAAAACTCAACAAGATTAAAAATGTATTACCGGAAGAAATTTTTACCCTGAGAAATATTCAAAAAGACCTCATCATCTCAACCAATACCATAAAAACCATAAAGAGCTTCATCGACGTAAGAAGCAAGGTCATCAACGAGACACCTTCAATTGTCCCCAATCGAGGCCACATTACTTCCCTCTTTGGATGGAGGCGGTCACCATTCGGTTTTGGAAGAGATTTTCACACAGGTATTGATATCGCCTCAGCACCTGGAACTGAGATACGAGCCACTGCACCCGGAACGGTTATATCATCGGGATGGGGAGGAGGATACGGATATCGAGTTATACTCAAGCATAAATACGGATTCGAGACGGTTTATGCTCACTGTTCTAAAATTGCCGTAAGCGTCGGTGATTTCGTAAAAAAGGGACAGGTTATTGCATACGTCGGTCAAACAGGTGCAGCGACCGGAAATCACTGTCACTATGAGATTCGATTGGGAAACGTCGCAATCAATCCCTACCCATACATGAGAAAAGTATGGTAGGTAAACTCGCGAACAAAACCACGACACATACGTGATAAATCTTTTTCAACTAATACCTTTTCAATTTTACTCTGATACACGAGCACGGTCGCTTGCATCACTCCTTAAAGAAGGAACAGTACGCTCCTCCGCATTGAAACACTGTCAATACAGGCAAGAATTTTTTATTCTTTTAGATTATTTCCACCACTTTCATTAAGGAGCATTTGCAGAGTATAATTTCACACGGGAAACGAGATGTTAAGACAATGAGCAAAAAACGGTTAATCACTCTCTTTATAACAACTCTCATCATAACAATATCCGCTTACCTCAAAGCCGAAATCCCGGAAGAACTCAATAAAAGAGGAATCGAACTGGGAAAACAAAAGAACTATGACGGTGCTACCCGTGAGTTTAATAAAGCACTGACAATATATAATAACAAGTCAGCGCACGCACTCCATAATCTCGCATGGGTTCTCGAGCTGAAGGGAAATTTCACAGAAGCAATAAAGAACTACGAAGAAGCGATAAGGAGAAATCCGTCGCAGCTGCAAAGCTATAAACGGCTCGGATACCTATACTACAAAACGGGTGAATTCGAAAAAGCGGTTGAGATCGGTGAATTACTGCTCAGGGAAGAACCGGGGAATGAAGAGGTTTTGAAATGGCTCCCCGAAGCATATACGCTCAAGCTGAAAAAACGCCAAGAAACACTGCTCGCACAGAGAAGAGAGAATGCGAAGAAAGGCAAAGAAAGAGAGGGAGAGGAAAAATCCGAGGAGATCATGCAAAAAGAAGAGGCACCTGAGCCACCGTCAGCAGGTCTCTTCCAGGATATACTTCTCAAGATCGGATATGTCCCTGCATACCGCACCACATTCGAAAAATTGAGCGGCACGACAGTTGAAAATGTTGAACTAAACGGATTTACCCTTCAAGCCGAGAACAATTTGTACTACAGGGGAATCTGGTTTGGCATCGGTTTTGAATGGCAACGCATGGAAAGAAAAGAAACCGAGGGGTATTATCTGTATAACTATTTGATGCCCCTTATAACAGTAAAGCATCTGCATTCATCCGGTCTCTACTACGGAATTGGCCTGTCAGGAAAATATCTCCTGACTGTTTCCAATCCCGATAGTGCTCCCTTAGAAGCAAAAAAGAAGATAGACCTCTGGGCACATATTCTCATAGGTTTCTATCTCCCCATTAATAAAACCGTATATTTCTGCTTTGAGAACAGAACAGGGTGGAATATTACCCGAAAACAGTTCTCAGAATATGAAAACTCCATTGAACTCGACGTCAAAACATCTTATGAATGTGCCTTTTTCCTCGGTATCGGCATGAGAATTAATCATACCGAACAGAAACAGAAATAAAAGCAATGAATGAAATTGAAATCCTCAACTTCATGAAAGTGATATCGCTTGAGGCGGGCAACATTCTTCTCAACGGCTTTCGCTCCAAAGAGATCATGATATCGTACAAAAGTCGTACAAACCTCGTTACGAATATCGATAAGGAATCAGAAAATTTTCTCTACAACCGGATACGAGAAAAATACCCCGATCACACTATCATCGCCGAAGAGGGGAGCGAGCAACGAACCGAGAACGATTATATCTGGTATGTTGATCCTCTTGATGCTACAAACAACTACGCACACGGTATTCCCTACTTTTCAGTATCCATTGGTGTATTCTCAAGAGCTGCAAAGAGAGTGGTTGCCGGCGTCGTTTTCGATCCCTTTCATCAGGAACTCTTTTCAGCGTGCAGAGGGAATGGCGCTTTTTTAAATGATGAGCAGATTCACACCTCGGGCACAACCGATCTCGGAATATCTCTTCTGGCAACCGGTTTTCCCTATAACAAAGCCGATATGAACAGAAATAATCACCGTGAATTCATCGCATTCCTCCCGAGAGCCCAGGGCATCAGACGAATAGGTTCTGCATCTCTCGACCTCTCATATGTTGCCTGCGGAAGGATCGATGGTTACTGGGAACCAATGCTCTATGCATGGGATATGGCAGCAGGCAGTCTCATCGTTGAAGAAGCCGGTGGTACCGTAACCAAATACAACGGTGATCCCTTCGATCCTGAGTATCCTGAAATTCTTGCCACAAACGGCACTATCCATGCCCAGATGATAGACATCCTATCAACAATCGCCTGAATTATTCATCAATCGAGAAGCCATTATGAGCTTTCAGGAAAAGAGGTCAGCACAGGAATACGACAGAAGACTCCACAATGAAGGGTATCCGGGAAGTCTCCTGGAAATAGTACTATCAGCCGCAGTGATGTCAGAAACAGTAATTGACATCGGTTCAGGTACCGGATTCTTTTCAATCCCGCTTCTCGAGAGGGGGTATCGAATAACTGCCATAGAACCGTCGCATGAGATGATACATATCTTGAGAAAAAAAATATCCGCTGAACACCGCCATCGAATAACGCTTCATCACGGCGACTGGGAATCATGGAAAGGTGAACACCATGATTTATCGATTTGCATACACGCTATATACGGGATGCAGGATATTGAAAATGCACTGTTAAAAATGAAAAAAAACGCTACACGATCAATCGTTGTCGTAAAAGCAGACACAGGGAGGAGGACGCTTTCATCGCATATTCGACAGTATTTCAAGAAAAACAATCGTCAGGTGAGTTTTCAAATGATACTAGCAGATGCTCTCGAGAAACTGAAGATTGACTTCAATCAGATACTTGCTGAGCAGGAAAGAGTTGCACACTTCAAGAGCATAGATGACGAAGCAGAATACTACTGCTATCATCTGGGATTACATAAAGAACATCTCAATGATGTCAAAGAGATAATACGCAAGAACTGTGAGAGGGATGAAGGGGGTTATCGCTTCCGTGGAATATACAGAGATGCGGTATTCACCTTTACCAGCCGATAATTACATCTCACATAAAAAAATTATCATCGCTTTTAAAAATGCCGGGCAGCCGTCCGCTCAACGCGGTAACCTTCTGAAGCAATTTCTTTACATCGATGAGATAATACTTCTTTTCACCTTTCATCAGCACGTTATCATCAATGACAGCCATCACTCTGGCAGAGAGGGATAATCGAATTGCCCTTCCGCTGTTCAAGTCAACTATCCACGGACCTTCCCGTTTTTCAAGTATCATACCTCCCTGAAAGAAATGGATATCAACGAGGTCCTCAAATTTGTGGAGCTTCTTCTTCTCTTCTGAAGACAACGACATCCTTTCCACGAACCAGGATCCGGATGTTCCTGTGATGTAATATATATATTTTTCATTGAGATACAATCGTGACGATGATACACTCATATTCCTGATCATGACAGACTTATCCATACTATCGATAATGCTCAAATGATACGATCCGGCAATACCAACAGTAATCGCAACGATATTCTTTGCAGCACGCATGATTACATTATAGGAGAGCCCTTTGAACGGCGGAGAGAATTTACCTTCAACGAAGTCATTCCTCTGTAACGTATCCAGTGAAAAAGAAGACAACGAGCCATCATGATATAGTATTAGATCATTTCCATTAATAATAAACGACTTGATATTCTTAACATCATGTGACTTCAGATCTATACTCGATATACGAGTACCATCACCACCGTAAATATCAATGTTTACAGTATTTCCGATTACCAATCTATCAGACACTGCATGATAGTATATTCCATAGGTATTTCCCTGTATGTTTCCATGATAATCAAACATAACCGGATAGAGGATGGAGAGCTTCTCATTTCGTGAATAAAGTACCGTTTCATTAAAATTGATAAAAGGGGTATTGAACACTTCAATAGTAGCGTAATCGATAATTCCCCGTTCAATGGAGCGCATCCCCTTCTGCAAATCACCCTTCTGACATAACTGTATCCCCTTCGAGATATCCTTCTCATATCCCGGTGTGCATGAGATACTACCCAATACGATCAGTGCAATTATTAATGCCGCTGAATTAATACCTTTCATCGCAACACTCGTTTACTTATGTCCTTTTCCTCATCTTTTGCCCTAGTTTTTCAATTGATTTAATAAGGAATGAAGATTCAAGCAGTTCTATCATTTTTGAAGATGCTGTCGTTTTTGCCTTGATGCTATACTTGGAAGTGGTTAAATAAATGCCGCTCCGACACTTTTCACTTATCACCTTTTTCTGAAACTCAAGTATCTGAACTTCAGTTACTTCTTTCGTCGTCCTATTAAAATATATCAACACCGGAGGCTCATTAATTCTCTTGATATTGTACGCTTTATACATATATTCATTACTCGACACCTCTTTCTGCGAGACAATATTATAATTGAGCCTTGAAATGATCTCATAAATGAGAGGTTGTAACTCATCAAGCGAAGAGGTGAAGAGTGTTTTCATATTCTCATTATTCAATATAATGTTGTAATCACTGAGTTTGAGCTTCGTGCTCCTGTAACCGGGATTCACCTTCTCGATCTGTTCCCATTGACCGATTGCATCATAAATCCTATTTTCCATCTCATAGCACTCAGCAAGCAGATATCGATATGCAAGAGAATCATCATCCTTCCCCTTTTTCAAGCTGTTAACACCCGACTCGAGGACTTCGATTGCCTTTTTATATTCACCTTTTTCAAAATATATGCTTCCAAGTGCAAAGACACTTTTAATATAAAATTTGTTATCACGCTTCGAATTATCGAACATTTTGAGCGCGGCATCATAGTCCTTTTTCCCCTTATAAATTAATCCTAAATAATAATTTGCTTCAGGTGAAAACTGTGATTTCCGCAATACATTGAGGAACGCCTCCTCTGCTTCAGTAAATTCTGAGAGATGATAACTCGAAACACCGAGAGGGAGATGACAATCGCTAAGAGTTGGATTAAGATCAAGGGCCTTTGAGAGGTGCGTCTTCGCCTCTTTATACCTCTTCTGTTTGTAGAGGGTATGGCCAACGCGATGATTCGCTTTCACATCTTGGGGATTAAAAGAGAGAATTATTTTATATTCCTCAATCTCTTTTACCCACTGCTTCGTTTCCGCATAGAGCTCTGCCAGTTTATAATGAATGTCAACTTCCCTGACATACCCTTTGAACTCCGGAAGTGCAAGAATGCCATTTAATTCCGATATCGCGAGCAAATACTGTTTCTGCTTTATGAGAATTTTCGCACGTAAATAACGCGCCGGTACATAGTCCTTTTTCTTCTCCAGTATCTCTTTAACAATGGAACTCGCCATGACATAGTCATCATTTTCCAGATACTCCTCTGCCTTTCTTATCCGTGCCGGGAGCTGCGTTTTCCGGACAAAAAGAAGTACTCCCACCACCACGATAAGAAAAACCAGAATAATGATTATCCTTACGAAATCCATCTTATTCCATCAATATGCAACAGTCAGCTAAAATTGAAAAATAGAGATCATTAATATAGTATTTATCCAGTCAAATTATGTTTACTAGCAACATTTCCCTCCCTGACGCATATAGAACAGGCATGGGTTCACCTCGAAAAAATGATCCAACAATAATTACCACTCATCTATAATGAAATATCAGGTAACATTGCAATTAGTCAAGAATAATTATAAGTAACCTGAAAAACTAGTTGTTCTCATACAGAATCTCGAACCATATCATCTTATTCACTACACCTCATTGAAAGGGGAACATCACAACCCGATGTTTCTGAATGTGATGGGATCAGTAACGTGAAATAATTATCCTATTAATAACCTCCTCCAATCTTTATTTGCTGATCACATTAAAATTTCATAATTGACAAATATCATATGAACAATACATATTTTAATGAATCCATTCTCTG